>DHBY01000077.1:0-23308 GCA_002398845.1 Firmicutes bacterium UBA4916
AACAGCCACATTGAAACAGAAGATATGTTTACAAATTCTCTTGTTATATTATATAAAGCTACATTTATATCACATAGTAAAAAAAGGATCATACCTATAAGTATCATCTGCCTATTTGGTTTAGGAAATAATTTATACTTATATGCTTTTATAGCATTTCCTACACTAATTAGCAAACATATGGCATAAAATACGCCTACTATCAATATGAAATCTATATTAATAAATCTATTTAATATAAGATAAAATAGAGATAGCCCTAAAAATATAATAATGAAATTCCTAATAATAGGCTTTACATTTCTAAAATCATATCTAAAAGAATATATTATTTGGACTATGGAAAATAAAATCATCCCCAATATATAATGGCTATCTAAAATTAAAAGAAATAAATCTGCAAAAATGGTTATAAATAAACCTATTTGTAATAGATGAATATCCTTATAGCTAAGGGAATTCTTTTTCCCAAGGATTGAAATAATAAAGGCAAGTATTATGGATATAAATTTTAGTACATTAGATATATGTACACCTATATTGCTAATGTCCATATATAAAAAGGATATATAAATTATTACAATAATTGAAACCAGTATTTTTGTGGCCCTAAATTTATTACTTTTAAAGTTCACAGGTATCATCACCTTTGATATTATTTAATTATCTTTTCAAAAGCTATTCTTTTGCCCCCATCTTCTAGATAGACTATACCGCAGTATTGAAACCCACTTTTCCCTAAAAATCTCTGCATAGGGATATTTTCTTCATGAGTATCTACCCTGATACTAAATATACCCTTTTGCATACATATATCTTCTATATTATTTAGAATTATAGAGGATAAACCTAATCCCTTATAATTAGAGGCAACTGCCAATCTATGAATAGTTAAATAATCATTGTTGCTTATCCATTGGCCATTATAGATATCCTTATAGTCCTTTTCTTCTCCTAATACAATAGCTACCGTACCAACTATAATATTATCCTTTAATAGTACATATCCATTATTATTTTTAATATCGTTTTTTATGATTTCATAGTTAGGGTAGTTGTTTTGCCATTGATCAATTTTTTGACTTTTAAAATAATCCTGAGCTTGTTTTATGATGCACATAATATTATCTATATCAGATTCTACTGCTTTTCGAAATTTCATATATACTCCCTCCTTAAATACATTTCTGTACTATACCTACTGCTTTCTAGTTCACTAAATATTCCTTATAATTCATTATGGGATTCACTATCCGCTTTAGGGCTCTTTCTAAGAATTAAGGAATACCAAATTGTCAGTACAACTCCTTTGCATATACTGCTTATACTTATACTCCACCATACTCCATTTAGCCCTAGGGATGTAGAAGAAAGTATCAATGATGCTGGTATACGCAAACTATTAAATAATATCCCTATAAAAGAAGGGGGAACTGTTCTGCCTAATCCATTAAAAGCTCCTTGAGTAGCTATCTCAATAGCCATGAAAAACTGAGATAAACCTAAAATTCTCAAATATGTTACCCCTAGTTTAAGTGCCTCTTCATCATGGGGAATAAATAATCTAAATATAGGATTTGCCCCAAATATAAGTAAACAGGTAGCAAATATTCCTATAGTTCCTACAATTAATAGTCCCTTTCTATAGCCTTCTCGTATTCTATCCCATTTCCCTGCTCCGTAATTTTGACCAATAAAGGCGGATATAGCAGTTGAAAATCCTCCAGCTGTCATCCATGAAATGGACTCTATCTGAGAACCAACTTTCTGAACTGCTATTGGAGTAGATCCCCATTGAGCTATTATCTTTGCTATAACCATAGCAATAATAGCAAATAGTCCATTTTGTATAGAGGCTGGTAATCCCAATCTAAATATACTTTTAAGGTATTCCCTATCTGGTGCTTGAAAAATGTTTAAATCATCAAATAGGCTTGACTTATTTTTTCCTATAATAATAAAAATAAGGGTAACAGTAAACTGTGCGATTATAGTAGCTAAGGCAGCACCTTTGATTCCCATCTTTGGAAATGGACCAATCCCCATTATCATTAGTGGATCAAGTACCATATTCATTATTAATCCAACTACATTTATCTTAAAAGGTGTAGTACTATCACCAGAGCCATTGAAAATCCCCGAAAATACAGGATTTAAAAAATAAAATACTAATCCTATAGAAATTATAAATAAATAATCTACAGCCATATTGGTGACTTGGGTATCACCTAGATCAAAAAATCCAATAATCCTATGCCTAAAGGCTATAAGAAGTAATGAATATATTATTGCAACAATGACATCAAACTGTATAGTATGAAATACATACTTTTTTGCAGAATCCATATCCTCTTTTCCAAGAGAATGAGCTATACCCACCTCTGCCCCTATTTTAGGTATCATGAAAAGAGATGAACCAAACCATATGAAAAAACCTGCTGTTCCTGCTGCTGCTACCGCATTGGTACTTACTCTACCTAGCCATATCATATCCATCATATTGTATGCCATTTGCACAAAAGAAGTAGCCATAATAGGTATTGCCAATTTAACCAGCGTACCTGTTATACTACCTTCTGTAAGTTTCTTATTTTCCATCATATCTTGCCCCCATATTATGCATTTATAATTTATTATTCCTTTCGCAACCCTAAGTAATCTTATTCTATAATATACTGAGATATTCTTCAAGATACTTTTAACAAAAACTCAAATAAAAGATGACACAAGGGGACGGTTCTCTTGTGCCATCTTTTATTTATTGCTGATTTGTGATATGACACAGGGGGACTGTCCCCTTGTGTCATTAGTTCCACTCTGGGAAAGGTATTTCGCCCTTGCCATCTCTTATGAAAGAATCTGTCCATTTAGGTCTTTCTGGTTCCTTATTTTCCTTTATCATTTCTTGCCATCTCTCATCTGTTAGCCTTTCATTGGAAATGAACTCATAATAGCTAAATACTGCACCTCTTGTTAAATATAGTTTATTCTTTATAGGTACCACTACATATATTTCAGATGCAGGACCAACCCCTGCTTCCATATATCCACCATTGCTATATTTATTTGGTGCTATAGTATGAAAATCTGCGATTACTGCCATATTCTTATCTGTTTCCGAAGTTATTTCAAACCAACGTAAATTTTCTCCTGCAAAGGAGCTAGTTAAAAACTCCAATGTGCCTCCGTAAAGAACTATTTTTTGATATTCTTCCTCTGTTAATTCTTCATTATTAAGTTCTTTAATGGAACAATTGATTAGAAACCCAAGTAGTTCTTCAAAAGTCTCCATTTTATCATCAATACTTTCTAATAATAAATCCCTCTCTTTTAAATTTTCTCTTGAAAATTTAGTTAACCATAATAATTTTTCATATACTTCTATATTTGGCTCTACATATCCAACTGTTTCAATATATCCATCTCCGCATTCTGCTGCACTTTGTTTTCCGTAAAGGATTGTATCGTGTTTTAATTCAGACCAACTAGCCAAAGCAGTGTTTAGATTTTTATCAACCCAAGCTTCGTTGGTCATGAAGGAAGGATATCCTTTTTCATAAGTTTTGAGTAAACCTTTTAAAGTCCAAAGCCACCCTTGATACATATTAGAACGCCACTCATCATCTTCTAATTTCCCAAACCTATCCCTTAATCTTTTAAAAACCTTTGGGTATTCTTCCCACTCTTTGTTTTCTTCTTTGTCCATTTGTATTTTTTCTGCCCTATCAGAACCTAAAACTCCCACTACGTCTAATCCAGAAGGGATAGGTCTAACAATAGGCTCTACTAACTCTTGAATTATTTCAGCATCAAGAACATACCTTTGTCCCATAAACCTAAATTGCTTTCCTGCTGGAGCTGTTACAGTAGTATATTTTGGTGTTATCTTTGGCTCAGGGAGTTTTTTAGCTTTTTTATATAATTCATCTAGTTTCTTTGGGTTATTAAGCTTATTTAAATCTGGATTCTTTCCATATACGTCAAATAATAAATCAACATACTCATATATACCTAAATCATCGGAACTACCTACATAAAAGTTTGTTGGCTCATATATTTGCTCCCATTTATCATAGCTATCCTTATCAGAGTACAAACTATAAGCAATAAGTAAAGCTTGAATTGTTTGCTCGGTGTTTCTTTTTACATCTTCTTCAAAGTACAAAGGAAATGGTGCCTGACCATACCACATCATGGCTTTAAAATATCTTTCAAAATCCTTAGATCTAGTATAATGTCCCCTGGGTACATATTGGCTATAGTCTAAATCATAGGGAAATAAAGTGGACTTTTCAAATCCCCCATGAGCTTTTATCTTTTCAAACTCATCTAAAGCTATATCCCTTGCCCCCTTAGGTACACCATCGGGGATATCCTTTTCCAAGCAAAGATTAGCAATGGAAAAATAAGCTATGTTTTTAAGCTGTATTTCCTTTATTTCTTCATTTTTTATATCTTTATACATGGAAATAGAATTTTTCAACATCTTGTCTGTGAGCTCTTCTAATAAAACTATTAGTTTTTGTTCTTCTAATGTTCTTAAAGTATAGTCATAAAATATATGATAGACTTGTAAAACTGAGTCCGTTGTAATAAAGGAAGGTATCTCTTTATATTGATTATCTTCGTAAATATAGAATAGCTGCTCCTCTTTAGTTGGATTTACTACAAAGTTATTTTTCAGTAAAAGCTCTTTTTGTTCTTCTGTGAACTCTCCAAATTGATCTAGATTTTCAATATTAGAAAAATCAGAATTTAATTTGTATGGTTTTACCTTTGCTTCATATTTTGTTGGCTCATAGTGAACTTCGATATTCTTTTTCTCAATAGCTTTTACTTTACTGCCCTCTACAACTCCTACATCACTACTACATCCAGTTATTAAAATAGTCAAAATTAGTGCCAATGAAATAATTGAAAATCCAAAGCTTTTTCTTTTCATTTAATATTCACCCCTTCTATAATTAATTTATTATCTTTTATTTTTACTTCTCCCCTATAGACATTTCTTTTATCTTTGACTTCCACATAGACAGAATCATCCATTACCTTTAAATCTCTTATATCTGTAAAACTTTTACTTTCTAAAAATCCTTGAAATCCAAATCCTTCCCATTTGTAAGTATTCAGTACCTTTTCTTTGTTACTAAGTATCTCAATAGATAGGATCTCATCTATTCCATCTCCATCTATATCATAAAAAATGTAATCGGTAAAAGGTTTAGATAGCCTTGAGCCTCTCCACTTTGGCAGCAATCTATTATTTTCAAAAGAATAGATAAATGGTCTTTTAGCCATAACCTGATGGAATGGTGTTTTTTTATATACCCCTATAGATACTTCAGATTTTCCATCACCATCTATATCCCCCAAGGCTAGCTTCCATGGTTTCAAACTTGAAAAATCCTCCCTATATATTTCTTTTATTTCATCCGTTAATTTAAATACTATTATTTCTTTACCCCATCTATTTCTCCCTTTTGTTAATAGAATTAATTCATCCGATTTATCTCCATCTATATCTCCTATAGAGTATTCTTTGGCTCTCATCTTTAGTATATACAAATCAAGTTTTTCTTTTCTATCATTAAATATGGTTATTTTCTTATTATTTATTTTTATGCAACAATTTTTATTATAGGATTCCATTATGGCATCCTTTTGATTCATAATATATATTAGAAGAAAAAATATAATGAATATAGATATAATCCATATGAAAACTCTTCTAAAACATTTCATATTTCTTAACTCCAATCTATAGTAATCCAGCCTTTGCCTATATTGTAAACTATATTTTCCTATATTTAGTTACAAATCAGTGACAAATAAATATGACACAAAAGAACCGTCCCCCTGTGTCATGTGTCAATCATTCAAAAATGTCTTTACATTATACATTATAAGTAGATTGTCTATTTTATTGTCATCTACTAATATTTTTAAGTCCTTATCATAATATCTAGGGTCTACTACATAGATTTCGCTAAAATGTCCTGTTAAAAAAGGAATAAAACTGTTAGCATAGGAGTCTTTGATTATTAATAGTTTCTTTCCATTGTTAATATTGGTATTTATCTTTATTAATGGATGATTTCCTCCCAAGAACACCGTGTATTTATCCTTTTTATCTAAATTTTCCATATCATATATGGAATCTGAAACCTTTCCTTCTTCTACAAATTCTACTTTGGACACCTCTTCTTTTTTGGGAATATATAGTTCAATACTATCAGGGTCTATGTTTCTAAATCCACTCTTTGAATATAAAGACCCATAAAAGCTATCCGTAACCTTTTTTATATGAAAATAATCCTCACCATGAGGTTCTATCCCCATATTTTCCATAAGCTTTTCATAGGCTAAATATGCTCCTTTGGTGGTCCAATGATGATCTGTTTTATAATAGATATACTCATCCTTATTGGCATATAGAGTATCATATATATCAACAAAGTTTATATTATCATCAAGGGATTCTTTTACCTTATTTATGTAGATAAGCTCATCTGCAGCAGGAGCATATGGTGGTAATTTATCTTCTAACACCTTAACAGAATTGGGAACTAGTATAAAAAACGCATCTACATTTGGCATATTGGAAAAGTTTGAGTTTATTTCATCAACTTTAGATTTGAGGTGCTTTTCCTCAGGCTTTTCAAACTTCTCCATTAAATACCCATCTCTAGCTAGATAGACCCCATTGTTTTCTTTTTTCCCCAATGCTTTTTCACTTTTAGACTTAACTCCTACCCAAAAATCTCTCAAGGGGAATTGGTCTGACACATACTTTTCGTAGTTTGTAGTAAACCTTCCATCCATTACTTGGCTTGTTGAAAGGGTAGGGGCTTGCTCTAACCTTCTGTTTTCAGCTTCTGAAAACACTTTATCAGTAGATACCATATTCAACATAACTACCCCGCCAATATATATTAACAATAGTATTCCTAAAATAGATTTATAAGAGTCCTGTTTTCTCAAAAATATCCCCCTTTCCATTTCAAAATGCCAGTAATCTAAAATCTAAAGTATAAAAACGGATTGTATGTTTCATTTACCAAATATGCAGTGCATAAAAACATTAAAAACATATATGCAATTGGAATTAAAATATTTTCCCCTTTATGCATTTTTTCCTTTAATCTTATGAATAACTTTTTAGGAATAGGTGTTGAACCTAAAATAAGCATTACAAAAAGCAAAGCATTAGTATAAAGATAATAAATAGCATTGCCGTCTATTAAAGGTCTATTTCCAAATCCAAACATGGTTTTAATAAAGTCAATACCTAAAGGCAAGTTCTCAAATTCAAAAAATACCCATCCTACTATTACTACTACAAGGGTATATATTCGTTTAATGAAATCAGGTTTTTTTTCAAACCAATTTAATAAAAACATTTTTTCAATAATTAGAAAAACTCCATAGTATAGTCCCCAAAGTATAAAATTCCAATTGGCACCATGCCATAGTCCTGTTAAAAACCAAACTATAATTAAATTTCTATATTGTTTTAGTTTTCCTTCCCTATTTCCACCAAGGGGAATATATACATACTCTCTAAACCATGTTCCTAGGGAAATATGCCATCTCCTCCAGAACTCTGTTACACTTTTAGATATGTAAGGATAATCAAAGTTTTTCATAAAATTGAACCCAAACATCTTCCCAAGCCCTAATGCCATATCCGAATACCCACTAAAATCAAAGTATATTTGGAATGTAAATGCCAATATACCAAGCCATGCAGAAAGGACAGAAATTTCCCCTATAGGTGTAGCTTTTATGGTATCCCATAATAGTCCTATATTATTGGCTAATAAAACCTTTTTTGTAAGTCCTATGATAAATAGTTCTGCCCCTTCTCCAAATAAATTTAAACTTTCTACTCTTTCATCTAACTCCTTTGCTATATCACTATATCTTACTATGGGTCCTGCTACAAGCTGGGGAAACATAGTTACATAGGTACCAAAGGATATAATATTCTTTTGAACTGATACCTTGTCCAAGTACACATCGATTGTGTAGGATAAAGTTTGAAAAGTATAAAAGGATATTCCAAGTGGAAGGGGAAGATTTCTTAAAGCAATATTTAAATTAAAAAGGCTATTTATATTGCTTATAATAAAATCAGAGTATTTGAAAAATCCAAGTATACCAAGATTGACGACTAAGGAGTTTATTAAAATAGCTTTAGTTATATTTTTCCGTCCCCTATATTTATCTATGGCTAAGCCATTAGCATAATCAAACACAGTGGAAAACAGCATTATAAGTATATATATAGGCTCTCCCCAAGCATAAAAGATTAAACTTGCCACAAGAAATACAAGGTTTCTCAAGGGCTTAGGGGATATATAGTATATTAAAATGGTAATTGGTAAAAAAACAAATATAAATATCAGGCTGCTAAAAACCAAGCCTTGTCCACCTCCAAGTAAATCTATTAATTTCTACATTTCTTATTTAAATGATTCATCAAATGTTTTTTCTATTTTATCTGCATCTTCAGAGATAACGAAAAGAATATAGTTATCCTTTGTCTTTAGTACATGTTTTTCTATTAAATAATATTCATCAGGAAGATAATCTTTAAAATTTGCAGCTTGACTATCTATTCTCGCAGAGATTTTAGCTTTAATATCATCCATTTTACTAGAATCTTTAACTTTCATTACTAATATCTCATTAGCTTCTATATTTGTTGAAGGAGTATATAGCACAAAGTCTTCTAAATCTTCACTATTAATATCATATAATTTTTTTAATTTTTCACTATTCCCTACATTCATATTTGATATATCAACGGATTTCTTTATTTTTTCATCTATATCTTTAACTGAAACATTTTTATCTGTAGGTTTACTTGAAGAGCAGCTTGTCAAAGTAAATATTAATAAGCTGCATAAAATGATTGCATAAAATATCTTTTTAAATCTTTTTTTGGTCATATTTATCTACTCCTTCTATTTTTGATTTAATCTTACTTAGTATTTTCTATTAAATAATCCAACCATAGTTTATAAAATTTGTACTTTACATGTATTCCATCAGGTTCTAGTAAATCCATGTCGTCATCTAAAATTGACCTAATATTTAAGTATTGAAGATTGTCATCCTTTGCCATACTCATTAAAGCTTGATTAAAATCATCTACGTTTTCATTGGTCAACAAGGGCTTTTTGTTCTTAACCTTTGGAGCCACAGGAAGTATGGATTGAATATATATATTTGAATCAGGCAACTTAATCTTAATAGCTTGTATAAGTTCTCTGTAATCCTTTATAAAGTCCTCACTACTTTCACCAGTAAGGATATCGTTCATCCCAAACATAATATATATATTTTTAGGCTGCGTTTTAACTATATCCTCTATTTTTTTTTTTGCTTCTTTGGAAGTCAAACCTAACTTGGCTACTACATGAGACTCATCTAAAAACTCATAAAAAGAAATACTATCCGTAATAGAGTCTCCAAGAAACAAATCATCTTTAAAAGTTTCTTTATATTCACTAGGTTTACTAGAATTATCATCTGCATTTGCCTGTGGTACATTTTCTTCTACTTTGTCCACCTTTTTTTCATCTTTTGGACTTCCTTTTTCTAAAGGTATACCATCTTCATTATTTGGATTCTTTACATCTTCTACTGGATTATCAGTTTTTTTATCCTTATTTGTATCTATATATGTCTCTAAACTTTTACTTGAATCTATGTTTTTATCATTATGATTTTTAGCAAGTATTTTTTTTGATACATTTGTAATAAGTAAAGTTATGACAACAAATACTAATAATGATATGGTAAACCTTTTAAAATTGACTTTCACCTTAACTTTTTTCATGCTTTGCCTCCAATATGATATAGCCCTTAGTATTAAATCTATGCTTTTAGATATAGTTTTATTATTTATTGGAAAATTATTTTTCATAAGCCTTTCTAATATATTATAATACAAATTACATTAAAAATGGTTAAATAAAAATTACAAATCGGCTAAGTTTCACGTTTTTTCAAGGTACTTCTTACCAATGTAAGCTTATGTTGTTAACTTAGTTATCATTAAACCAAATTTCCATTATTGGCTATTTACGTTTTTAAATATTTTACTCCTTAAAAGATATACTATAAGAGCTATTAAAGGAATTATCAACATTGAAATAATGGACATAATTAGTGTAATATCTTCAGTACTTTTTGGAGTTCCTATTATAGAATGTCTATCTTTTATAATTATAGATGATATAAATATAATAATTCCTATAGGTATTATGTAAGATTTGTTTTCTTTTCTTTTGGTAGTTTGGCTTAAAGCAACGGTGGTAAAGTACAAATATCCAGATATCTTACCTATATTCCCTGCAATCCAAGATACTACATACAATGATTCAATCCTCTGTATAAAATCAAGTAAATTAATAAGCCTAGTATATGTAAAAGACGGAAAATTGTCATGCTTTGCCTGCTCTACCCCTAGGGCTGCTTGGCTAGCAATAACAACAATAGTAACTATTAGTATAGAATATATAAGAGATTTAAGAAATATCTTGTTAAATTCTTCTTTTTTTTCTAGATGAGGAGTTATCATAGCTAAAATCAAAACATCTGAAAACTTAAAAGCAAAATCTATTGCACCAATATTAATAGACTTAAATGTTGAATCGCTAAGTATTGGCAGCAAAACAGTAAGGTCCATATTTTTATATCCTAATACTAAAATTAGAAATATAATCCCAATTATAAAAGGAACAATTATCTCTGCTCCTCGTGCTATTGACTCTAACCCTTTACTAGCAATATAAGTACATGTAGTTATCATGAACAAGCTAGTCACCCATACTGGAGTTTCTGGAAATACAGTACTCCCCAACATTTCCAACAAAGTTGAAACAAAAATAGTACAAGATGTCAAAAATGAAACAGTATAGAAAAATCCAACAAGTTTTCCTATGAATTTCCCAAATATCTTTTCCATATATTCTATTATAGTTAAATTATTGAATTTATTGCTTAGAAATAAAATAGGCAAATATATTAAAATAGTATAAGGTATGGATAATAAAAGAGCAATCCAAACATCCTGATTTCCTGGTGGTGTATTTATAGCTGGTCCATATGTAAAAGCAATGATCATCCTATAAATTATTATTAATAAGATTATTTGATAAGAAGATACTTTCTTTATTTTTTCCATGCTATTTCCCCTTAATTCTTTTAGTAGGTACATTTATTAATCCTGTTCTAACTATATTTACATTAACTTCTACATCCAAATTTGCTTCTTGAAATATATCATGCCAATTATCCTTTATTTTTGCCCATTCTTTAGGATATTTCCTATGAAAAAGCGTTCCGAAGCCAAAGATATCACTTTTCAAATCTTTTTGTGCTTTAAAGAAAGCCTTCTCTACTTCTTTTTTTATTTCCTTGGCACAAGCATTCTGCAGTACTTCTAGCCCCTCTTCTTTTGAAATATCTAAATCCCCTATGACTTCCCCTACTATACCTCTTAAGTCAATCTTCGTTTTAAACATTATTTCACCATCAACTATTTCTATATCATTTTTTGTTTTCGTTTTAACAATTTCTACTGTGCTCATAGGATTAATGGCCTTACTTATAGAAGCTGCCTCAGATGGTGAGGGGGGTGTAGGGGTAGAGTATTCATCTATATTAGTTATAGGAGTTGGAAATGCAATAACTCCATCTTTTACTTTCCCAATAATAAAGTTTAGACCTCTTGTCTCTTCGCCATTTAGATATCCCACTAACTTTTCCTTATGAAATGCAGCAGTCCCTTCACTGGAAATTTCATGGACTGCCCCTTTTGATTTATCTGCTATTGTGTCTTCTGGTTTATTTGCTAATTTTTTTTCTTTTTTTTCTATTACTCCTAAAATTGGCTGTCGTCCTACATCATAGTAATTCCTTAGATATTCAAATAAAGTAATTTGTGTAATCTTTGAAGTATATTTTTGGTTTTCTATTAATCGCAAAATATAATTGCCTGGTATATCTTCAATTCCGCCGCTAATTCCCATTACATCATAGGCCTTGCTTCCCTTTGCAACAACTAAATAGGCTGTTTCTCTATGTTCTTGATCTCTTTGTAAAAAGTCTATATAATCTGTCATACCTTTTTTAGCAAGTTCTTCACCTATTATATAAACTTTAGTATGTGATACAAATAATTTTCTATCAAAATCTAAAGTTGCATTTCTTATGGCTTCAAAAACACTTTTCCCTACACCTTGAATATATTTTACGGTAATCTCTTTTCCCTTACCACTTTCCGACTTAAGGGCTGAAGGCTTTATTACTTCTGAAGTAATTATAATATTATCGTTTTCAATGTCTATACCCATTACTAAGTTAATTCCCAAAGTATTAAGCTCCCTAGCATCCCAGCAGCCAGTCAATATAAAGGTTAGCATTATAATAATATTTAATAATAATATTTCTTTTCTCATATATTCACTTCTTTCGTATACTCCCTCGTCTCCTGATGTTCTTTTTTTCTAAGGCTTTTGGTCTAAATATAAAGGACTTTAAAGGAAAACGAATTATAGAATCTTTAAGTCCCTCTCTATCTGTAGGGGTCAGAGGAAAACCATAAGAAACTCCAAATGACTCTAAAGATAAGGCTTGAATAATTATAACAATTACCCCACAGGTAATACCATATAAGCCCATGAATCCACCTAATATTAAAATAAATAATCTATACCAAGATATTGCATCAGATAAAGAGGCAACAGTAAACTCCGAAATAGCAGTAGCAGCAATAACTATTACCATAGGAGCACTTACTATTCCAGCTGCTACAGCTGCCTGCCCTAATACTAAAGCCCCTACTATACCTATTGTTGAACCAAAAACTTTTGGAATTCTAACACCTGATTCCTTTATTAATTCTAGCATTAAGAGCATCAAAAGGGCCTCAATTATTGCAGGAAAAGGGACTTCTTCCCTTGCCCCTGCCATTGTAATTAAAAGGACAGTTGGTATCATCTCCTGATGAAAAGTCTGCAATGCAACATAAAACCCGGGTAAGGTTATGCTTATAAACAAACTAAATATCCTCAATACTCTTAAATAGGTAGCATAATATGGCCTTAAATAATAATCTTCGCTGGTTTGAATACCCTCAATAAAAAGCTTAGGTATAGTAAGTGCATGGGGGGATCCATCGCAAAATATAGCTATTCTTCCTTCTAGTAATTTTCCGGTCACTACATCTGGTTTTTGAGTATTTCCAATGGTAGAAATAAGTGAATATGGATTATCTTCAATGTATTGTTCTATATATCCACTTTCCAATATACTATCTGTGTCTATTTTTTCTATTCTTAACTTTACTTCCTTCAATACATCTTCATTTACTACTCCTTGTATATAAGCTATAGAAACTTTAGTCTTCGTTTGTCTACCTAATGTATAATCTTCAAAAACCAAATCATTGCTTCTTATCCTTCGTCTTAACAATGATTTATTAATTAAAATATCTTCTACAAAACCTTCCTTTGGGCCTCTTACAACAGCCTCTGCAGCTGGCTCTTCTACTGCTCTTCTTTCCCATTTATTCAAATTTACAATATAGGATTGACTAATTCCATCTATAAATATTGCTGCACTGCCATAGTTCAAAACATTTGCTATATCTTTTAGGGAGATTTCCTCTTCAACATTGGATACATATATTATCTTTTTTATATCTTTTGATTTCTCTAAATTTAATATTATTGGTTTGATTATATCTCTATCAAGTAAATCTTTATCTATTAAACCTTCTATATAGCATATCATTATCTTTATATTTGATTTAGTTTCAAACTCATAGGTTACTAAATCACTGGTATTATAAAAAATATTTCTTATTTCTTGCTTATTTTTATCAATTTTTTTTGAAATCATCTATACCATCCTTTTTTATTACTACTTTGATTTAGTATCACCAACCTACCTAAGGATTATGACAGCAATTAAAAATATTATGAACCAATTATATTTCCATTCAATATACTATATTAGAATGCTTAGAAAGGAGGATTTTATGAACTATCATATAGTAAGAGCCGGAGATACTTTTTACAAACTGTCTCAAATGTATAATGTATCATTAGAGACAATTATTAGAGCCAATCCAGAAATAGATCCAAATATGTTGATAGTAGGTCAGATAATAAATATTCCCATAGGTCCTAAGGAAAAATACCCTAAGAATACTAATCAAAATATTGATTCAGATAATTCAACTATAGGAGAAAGCTTAAGTATTCAAAACCATTGGTCCACCCATAAAAGCCAATCCTATAAGGTTTCTTTTGATTACCCATCAGAATGGGAAAAAATAATGGATGACTATTTTAAAGGAGATAATGGATTTTTTGTAGTTTCTACTATAAATTCTGATCTTCCCTTAGATGAAGTTTCTAGAAAAGAAACAAAGCAAGCCTTAAATCCTTATGGAGACAATCCAAGTATAAAAGAATTTAAAATCCAAGGTCAAGATGCTAGTCTAATAATGCCATCAAATGATCAAGCTAAAGAAATGGATAATCAAGCAGGACTAATAGTAAAATACCCTGAATCAGCACAAACCAATGATATAGAATCTGATTATGCAATAATCTGGGCAGATAAAAATTATATTGAAAGGATTAAAGATACATTAGAGTTTTTGGAGTAAACTTGAAGTATTATATACTTAAAAAAAATACCTCCAAGTAGATAATCTAATTTTTAATTAATTAGACTGTCTACTTTGGAAGTATCATATCATTTACTTCAGGGCTATTTTTCTACTTCCAGGTTTAGCTATTGGCATGTTTTCTTTACACAGAGGGCATTCTTCTTTTTCATAGGTATTTATATTTAATTTCACGCCACTATAAATAGGATATTTGATGTCTCCGCTACTTCTATCTACAATGCAGCCAATTCCAACAATTTCTCCTCCAAAGTCTTCCACGACTTTTATTGCTTCATAGGAAGATTTGCCAGTAGTTACAACATCTTCTGCAATTAATACTCTTTGTCCTTTTTCTAGAGTGAATCCACGTCTTAACTTCATCACTCCATCTTCTCTTTCTACAAATATACTTGGTTTCCCAGTTTGACGACCAAGTTCATAGCTTACGATTATGCCTCCCATGGCTGGTCCAACTACTATATCAAAGTCTATATCTTTCAATTTATCTACTATTAATCTTACTGCCGCTTCAGCCTTATTAGGATACATTAAAAGTTTTGCACACTGAACATATCCATCACTATGTTTCCCCGATGAAAGTAAAAAATGACCTTCTAGCAATGCTCCTGTTTCCTTTAACATATCAATTAACATATTATGTCCCTCCCAATTATTCCTCTTATTTCTTCAATAGATTTAATTTCTTCATCTTCCATGAACTTTTCTATGCCATGAATTATGTCTAAACATATATCTGGTTTTATAAAATTTCCACTTCCCACTTGTATAGCATGGGCTCCTGCCATTATAAACTCTATGGCATCTTTATAATCTAATATACCTCCTATGCCTATAATAGGTATATCTACTGCTTTTGATACTTCATAGACCATTCTAAGGGCTATGGGTTTTATACAAGGTCCAGATAAACCAGCTATGGTATTTTTAAACACAGGTTTTCTTGTATTTATATCTATGGCCATGCCGCTAAAGGTATTTACGAGGGATAATCCATCTGCTCCTGCCTTTTTACAGGATTCCGCCATTTGTACTATATTTTCGGCATTAGGGGATAATTTCACTATTAATGGCTTTTTGCATACATCTTTTACTTCCGATACTACCTTATAGGCTATTTCAGATTTTATCCCAAAGGCCATACCCCCCTGTTTTACATTTGGACAGGATATATTTAGTTCAATTATATCTATATTGGTTTCGTTTAATTTTTCTATAGATTTAATATATTCATCTATAGTGCTTCCCCCTACATTAGCTAATATAACCGTATCCTGTTTTTCCATAAAGGGAAGTTCCTCTTCTATAAAACTATCTATTCCTGGATTTTGTAGACCTATGCTATTTAAGAGTCCACCTGTAACTTCATATATCCTTATACCTTGGTTTCCATCTTTTTTATTTAGTGTCAAACCTTTGGTACATATACCTCCTAGTTTTGATAATGGAAAATACTCTCCATACTCCCTTCCAAATCCAAAGGTTCCAGAGGCAGCAATTACAGGGTTTTTTAACTCCACTCCACATAAATTAACTTTTGTATTAATCATGAAAAACTACCTCCTCTCCTAAAAAAACTGGCCCTTCCTTGCATACCCTTTTCATTCCAGAGATAGTTTCTATGGTACAGCCTAAGCAAGCCCCTACACCACAAGCCATCCTACTTTCCATAGATATATAAACAGAAACTTTTTCTTTGCATATCTCTACTACTCTTCTCATCATTGGTATAGGTCCACAAGTCAATACTAAATCATATCTTTCTGGAATAAACAATTCTGTAACAAATCCTTTATGTCCAATTGAGCCATCCTCTGTAGATATAAATACATTATTTACATGGTTTTTTATTTTCTCTACATAATATACCTCATTTCTAAATCCACAGTAAAAATCTATATTAGCATCTAATTTTTTTGTTAGATAAATCATAGGTGCTATTCCAATGCCACCAGAAATAATAGCAATATTTCCTTCCAAGTTCATATTAAATCCATTGCCTAAAGGTCCTAGTAATTCTAATGTATCTCCTTTTTTTAATTTTGAGATAATATAGGTTCCCTTTCCCCTAATTTCATATAAAAAAGTAATCATATCACTAGAAACATCACATATGCTAATAGGCCGTGATAAAAATGGGTCTAGCCCCCAGCCCCTAATCATATAAAACTGGCCAGGTTCTCCGTAGTAAACATTAGAGGCAATCCCTTTTATTTCAATTTTTAATTCATATATATTGGTAGATATTTGATTATTAGAATGGATTATACCCTTAACATAAGGTTGCTTCACTTTCTATATCCTCCTTCATAGCCAATACTGCTTGTCTTGCGTAGTTATCAAACCTTTCCTCACCATCGGGGTAGTTTTTATAAAAAGTGATAATACCTCTTGAAGAATTGACTATTCCACCATTTCCTTTATTTAAATAAAGAGCTACATCTTTTCCCTTTCCACCCTGATGACCATAACCAGGAATTAAGAAAAACATATTTTTATACCTATCTCTAATCTCCTTTGCCTCATCCACATGGGTTCCTCCCACCACTGCACCTATAGAACTATAACCACAACTCCCTAAATATTTAGCCCCAATCTCATTCAATCTATCCCCCACGTAATAATATAAGAGGGTTTCCGTTTTTAATTGTGCATTGTGCATTGTGCATTGTGCATTGATTTTTAAGTATTGTATATCCTTCGCCCCTTCATTTGAAGTTCTGAGTAGGACAAATATTCCCTTATTTCCCTTTTCAATATATTTTAAATAAGGGGTTATGCTATCAAAACCCATATATGGATTCAAGGTTATAAAATCTGCTTCAAATTCCCCTTCAAAATGAGCTTTTGCATACATTTCAGCAGTTGAGGATATATCTCCCCTTTTTATATCACCTATTGATAAGGATCCTTTATTTTTAATGTATTCTAAAGTCTTTTTATAACCAATTAATCCTTTTATACCATAGGCTTCATAGTATGCTATTTGCAATTTATATACTGGCACTATATCTAAAGTTTCATCGATAATCCTTTTATTGAATTGAAATAATATTTCATCTATATCCTGATATTTTTCCTTTATTCTTTCTGGAATATAATCTAAATGAGTATCTAAACCTACACAAACATTTCCCTTTTTCTGAACCTCATCATACAGTCTATCTATTATCAATCTATATCCCCCCATTGTATTTGACCTTACCATTTCTTATGGTAGCAATTACTTCTCCATAAAACTCTTTCCCATTAAAAGGAGTGTTTTTTCCTTTAGATACAAAGTTTTCCCCATTGACCCTAATCTTCTTATTTAAATCCACCAATACTATATCTCCATCATAGCCCGTTTTTATTTTACCTTTATTAATCCTCATTAACCTTCCAGGTACTGCTGACATGATTTGAGATAATCTATTTAGTGAAATCTCTCCAGATTTAACTAAAGTGGTATAGCATATAGAAAAGGCTGTTTCTATCCCTGATATTCCAGGTGAGCCTTTTTCTTTGTCTTCTTTTGAATGAGGAGCATGGTCTGTGGCTATTACATCTACGGTACCATCCTTTATTCCTTCAATAATTGCAGCTACATCTTCTTTTTCCCTTATGGGTGGATTTACCTTATAATCATTATCATAAAGGGCTATATGGTGAGGAGTTACTTCACAAGTAATATTTCCTCCACATTTTTTAGCTTTCCTAATTTCCTCAATGGATTCTTTGGTACTCACATGAGCTAAATGTAATCTAGCCCATGTGAGTTTTGCCAAATATATATCCCTTAAAGTCATTATGTTTTCTGATAATCTAGGGTCTAACAAAACTATCTCATCATCTTCTGTGTGAGATATAATGGTTAAATTCTTTTCTTTTGCCTTAATCATTGCTTTATACATAGTTAAGTTGGATTTTACACCTTTGCCATCATCTGAAATAAATTTAACTCTATTATCTATATTGTCAAGATGGTCTAATGTCTTTCCGTCAAAGTCCTTTGTTATAGAAATGGTTTGATGTATGTCTATTAAATCTAACTTCTTAGCTCTATCTAGTACCTGTTCTACAACTTCCATACTACTACATATAGGATTAGTATTAGCCATAAGATTTACAAAAGTGTATCCTCCCTTTAAAGCCGCCAAACTTCCAGTATGGATATCTTCTTTGTAGGTATATCCCGGTTCTCTAAAGTGCACATGCATATCTATAAAAGAGGGCATTGCAACCAAATTCTCAGCTTCTATAGTTTGGCAATTGTAGTTTAGGTCCTTACCACAATCCGCTATTTTCCCATCCTTTATATATATCTCCCCTAAAAAATCCTTGGTTTCATCAACCACTCTGCATCCCTTAATAAGAATCTCCATCTTAACCCTCCCAAGAATATATTTGATCACAGTATTCGCATTTATAGGTGCCTTTTTCTTTATCTATGAGAACAAATTTATGGACAATATTTCTCTCATTAGATGTTACACATCTTGGATTTTTGCATTCAATTATGCCTTCAACTTTTTCAGGCAAGGATAAATTGATTTTTTCAACTATTTTTTCATTTTCAATAATATTTACAGTTATATTTGGGTCTATAAAACCTAGCATAGCTAAATCTACATCAATATTGTTTTCAATCTTAATTAAATCTTTTCTTCCAAGTTTTTTGCTAGGTGCGTTCATAATCAAAGCCACTGTAAAGTCTGCCTTGTCTAACCCTAAATATTTAAATATACTAAAGCCATAGCCTACCTTTATATGATCAATTACTATCCCTTTTGCAATGCTATCGATATAAAGCATTTACATCACCTCCAATAGTTTTGTTATAAGAGCCATCCTTACAAACATTCCATACTTTACCTGCTTAAAATAACAAGCTCTTGGATCATCATCTACTTCATAGCTTATTTCATTAACTCTTGGCAATGGGTGAAGAATAGACAAGCCTTCCCTTGCTAACTTTAATTTTTCCTTATCTAAAATATAGCTATCCTTAAGTCTAATATAGTCAGCCTCATTAAAGAACCTTTCTTTTTGTACTCTTGTCATATAGAGTATATCTAGTTCACCTATAACTTCTTCTAACCTTTCTACTTCTATAAAAGGTATGTTTTTCTTTTTTAGTATTTCAGTTTTTATATATTCTGGAATCTGCAATTCATTGGGAGATATTAAAACGAATTTTATATTTTCATATCTTGACATGGCTTTTATAAGAGAATGGACTGTACGACCAAATTTTAGGTCTCCACATAGTCCGATAGTTAAATTGGAAAACTGTCCTTTTGTTTCCTTAATGGTGAGAAGATCTGTTAATGTCTGAGTGGGATGTTGATGACCCCCATCTCCTGCATTAATAATAGGAACTGGTGAATAGTAGGAAGCATATTTAGGTGCTCCCTCCTTTGGATGCCTCATTGCAATAATATCAACATAGGAACCTACAGTACGAATAGTATCAGGGATACTTTCCCCTTTCATAACAGAACTTGAACTTGGCTCTGAAAAACCAATTACCTGACCGCCAAGTCTAAGCATAGCAGCCTCAAAACTAAATCTAGTTCTCGTACTCGGTTCATAAAACAGCGTAGCCAGTATTTTACCTTTACATACATTTCTAAAACTTTCTTGATCACGGATTATTTCTTCTGCTAAAGAGAATATACTTTCTAATTCCTCTACAGAAAAATCCCTTGGATCAATTAAATGTCTCATATAATTACCTCCTTTTTAGTCTCTCAGGACCTAATTAAAGGATTGCGTTAAAAAAAGCCTTCCCCTAAAGGAAGGCATACATATCCCATCTACTACGCTTTCCTTTCTGAACTCTCTGGTTCAATTTAAAGGTGCCCAATTGTTATATTAAAAATACCATAAATTAATAGATGTGTCAATTAAATTTAAAAAGGACTCAACTTGAGTCCTTTTATATATTATTTCATTCCTCCGCTAGTTAATCCAGATTTAACTTGTTGAACATCGTTTGAATTTGCTGGAGGTGCTGGTGTATAATATCCTTTTTGTTCTGCTATTTGGAATAATTGATATTGGAATTGTTCTGCTTCATTTCTCAATTGTTGTAAAGTACCTCTAAGCTGTTGGTTAGCACATTCTGTTATGGCTTTTGTATAACTATCAATACTGGATTTTGTTCCACACAAAATATCACTTACCATATCTTTTTCCTGCATAATATTTTCCTCCTATTTCAATGAATTTATAAGACTGGTTGCTGTAGTGCTAGCATCCTGACTTGATTGTTTAAATAATTGTTTTATTTGTTGGTCTTGACATTGATTTGAATAAAAATCAAATTTTGTAGCCATAGTCTGGTGAGAACCAATTATCTCTCTTAAACTTTGAAGTTCTTGTTGATTAATATTTCCCATGTTAATTGGATTTTTTAGTGCCATAACTAATCTCCTTTCATTTGCATATTTATTTTACATTAATATTTTGGCTTTTAAACTATGGATTTATTCATGGTAAAAAGCTCATAAATATTTTATAAAAATGGGGAAATACTATTTTTAAATTGGAGGTGAAAAATTTGAAAACTAAGGTTGTAGTAGAAAATACTTTAACCCCATATATCGATTATTTGAAATCTTGTGGCTACGATGTATATACACTGCATAAAAATACAAATATTGAAAATATAGTTTCTGATGAGTATAAAGCTATTATAGTATCTGGCCTAGATGTGCTAAGTACAAGTGGTGCTACCTATGAAAAACCACCTGTACCAATAATTGAAGCAAAAGACCGTACTCCTAAAGAAATTCATGATATGATAGAAAATAGGTATAAATAGGTACTCCCAATAATAAAATATTAAAAATGCTATTGACAAAAAATCATACTCGTATTAAAATGTTTGTTAAGCTTAAAAATAAATAATATGCTCTTATCAAGAGTGGTGGAGGGACTGGCCCAATGAAACCCGGCAACCTGTATAAACAAGGTGCTAAATCCAGCGGTAGAAATGCCGAGAGATGAGGAAGGACTTTAAACCTCTTTCTTCAAAGAGGTTTTTTTAGTTTAAACCTCTGACTATTTTGTAGAGGTATTTTTATTGCTTTTTTCTAGTATTGCAGTATCTTTATAAAGGGGTGTAGTGATTGATTACAATAGAAAATTTATCAAAAAGTTTTGAATCTGAAGGTAAAAAGATATGGGCAGTAAAAAATGTCAATATCCACATAAACAAAGGAGAAATATTTGGCATCATAGGATTAAGTGGTGCTGGTAAATCTACTCTAATTAGATGCCTAAATAGGCTAGAAGAACCTACTGAAGGCAAAATCACCATAGATGATGTTGATATAACCTCCCTAAATAAAAATGAATTACGAAAATCAAGGAAAGATATAGGAATGATATTTCAACATTTTAACCTATTATCTCAAAAAACTGTATATGAAAACATTGCTTTTCCATTAGAGTTAGATGGTGTTAATAAAGATGAAATTAATTCAAAGGTAAATACTCTATTGGACTATGTTGGATTAATAGATAAAAAGAATGCCTATCCTTCCAGTTTAAGTGGAGGTCAAAAACAAAGGGTAGCTATTGCAAGGGCTTTAGCCAATAATCCTAAAGTTTTATTAAGTGATGAAGCCACATCAGCTTTAGACCCAAAGACTACCAAATCCATATTGGAATTACTTAATAAAATAAGAAATGAATTTGGATTAACCATTGTTCTAATTACCCATCAAATGGAAGTGGTTAAAGACATATGTGATAGAGTGGCTATTATTGAGAATGGTGAAATCATTGAAACAAATACTAATCTTGAATTATTTAGAAACCCAAAGACTAAGACTGCTAAAGCATTTATTAGTGGCCTAAAATCCAATGTAGAAGAAGAATCTATAGTACCAGATGAGTTTAATGGAAAAGTCATTAGATTGAGTTTCTTAGGAAATAGTGCTAGGGAGCCTATTGTTTCAAGGATGATAAAACAATTTAATATTGAGGTAAATATCTTATCAGGAAATATTAATGAATTAGTGAGTACTTGTGTAGGTCACTTAATCCTTGAACTATCTGGAGAAGATGAGGAAGTTAAAAGGGCAATTGATTATCTAAAAAATCAAAATGTAAATGTGGAGGTGATATAAATGGCTAAATTGATTATTCCTTCTTTATTACAAACATTATATATGGTGCTTTTTTCTACTATATTTTCTTTAGTTATAGGTTTCCCATTAGGTGTGTTGTTAGTAATAACAGAAAAAAATAGTATTTGGGAAAAACCCATATTGAATAAGATATTAAATGGAATCATAAACATTCTTCGCTCTTTCCCATTTTTAATACTTATGATTATACTATTTCCTTTGTCAAAAATTATTGTGGGAAAAACTATTGGGACTACTGCAACTATAGTTCCACTATCTATTGCAGCAGCACCTTTTGTTGCAAGAGTTATTGAAAGCTCTTTAAAAGAAGTAGATAAAGGGGTAATTGAATTGAGCCTTTCTATGGGGGCTACTGTTTTACAGATAATATTTAAAGTACTTATACCTGAGGCAATACCATCTCTTATAATGGGAATAACCCTAACTATTATAAATTTAATTGGTTATTCTGCTA
>DHBY01000077.1:23450-31143 GCA_002398845.1 Firmicutes bacterium UBA4916
TTTAATTGGTTATTCTGCTATGGCTGGAGCTATTGGCGGAGGTGGCCTAGGGGACTTAGCCATTCGTTATGGATTATATCAATTTAAAACGGATATAATGTTGGTTTCAGTTATTATAATAATTTTATTGGTACAAGGTATACAGTATTTAGGAAATAGATTAGCAATTAGTGTAAACAAAAAATAATAATATTTTAAGGGGGATTTCAATTGAAAAAAATTGTTTTATTTATATTAATAACTATTTTATCTTTTTCATTTTTAACTGGCTGCGGCAAAGGAAAAAATGATGAAAATTTAATTAGAATCGGCGTATCTCCAGAACCTCATAAAAAAATTGTTGAACTTGTTAAAGATGATTTAGAAAAAGAAGGCATAAAGGTTGAAATAATTGAATTTACCGATTATATAAAGCCTAATCTTGCTTTAAGTGAAGGTGAATTAGATGCAAGCTTCTTTCAACATGAACCTTATATGAATAGTTTTAAAGAAGAAAAAAATATTGATATAGTTTCTATTGGAGGAGTGCATATTGAACCAATGGGACTTTATTCTTCAAAATATAAATCCATAGATGAAATAAAAGATGGAAGTGAAATCGCCATCCCTAATGATGCCACCAATGGAGGCAGGGCGTTGCTCCTTTTGGAGGAACACGGAATTATTAAATTAAAAGATGGAGTGGACATTTTAGCTACAGAAAATGATATTGTAGAAAATCCTAAAAATCTAAAATTTAGGCCCTTGGAAGCTGCTATACTTCCAAGAGTATTAAATGATGTAGATGGAGCTATAATAAATGGTAATTATGCTTTAGAAGCAAATCTTGTTCCTACTAAGGATGCTATTCTTCTAGAAGACAAAGACTCGCCTTATGCTAATATAATAGCAATAAGAGGTGGGGAAGAAAATCAAGAAAGATTTAAAAAATTGATGAAGGCTTTACAAAGCGATAAGGTTAAAAAGTTTATTGAAGAAAATTATAAAGGTGGAGTTATACCAGCCTTTTAATTAAAAAATATTATTACCATATTAGTGTAACATATTTTAAAAAATAGCGTAAATAATAGAATAAAGGAGGGCTTTTTATGGACAATAAAAAATCAAAATCTATCATTAAGACTCCTATAGGCTATCAAATGTACAGAGAACCAAAAAGCAAAGATACTACAACCGATGTATTTTATAAAGTTGAAAAAAGAATGCATGATACAAATGTTGCAATCCCTACTATAGATGCTATTATTGAAGCTAAAGAGTGGGTAGACGATATTAACAAAATGTAGAATATCAAAAAGCCTTAGGATAAATTCCTAAGGCTTTTTGATAATATATTAAAATTATTAATATTCTTCAATTATAAACTTCTTATTTTATTTAATATAATCCTTTGTTCTACTGTAGCAACCAATCTTCTTGTATAAGCTACTGTATCTGGATTAACACTCATACTGTCTATTCCCTCTTGAACAAGAAATTCTGCAAATTCTGGGTATTGGGATGGCCCTTGACCACAGATGGATATAGTCTTTCCATATTTGTGACAAGCTTTTATAAGTATTGAAATTGCCCTTTTAACCGCTTCGTTTCTTTCATCAAAATATCCCATATTGTTTAGTATACCAGAATCCCTATCCGCTCCCATTATAAGTTGTGTTAAGTCATTGCTTCCTATACTAAAACCATCTACCATTTGAGCAAATTCTTCTGCTTCAAATACTACTGATGGTACTTCTGCCATTATCCATATTTTAAAACTATTATTTTGAATAAGCCCTTCCTCTGCCATTATCTGTTTTACTTTTTCTAGTTCCCAAGTTGTTCTTACAAATGGAAGCATTGCCCATACATTAGTTAGGCCGTATTCTTCCCTTACCTTTTTCATAGCCCTGCATTCTAGTCTAAATCCTTCTTCATATTCTGGAGAAATATATCTAGATACGCCTCTCCACCCTATCATTGGATTATTTTCTATAGGTTCTACTTCGTCTCCGCCTTTTAATCCTCTAAATTCATTGGTTCTAAAATCGCTAAGTCTAACTACAATTGGTTTTGGATATATTTCTTGAGCTACCATCATAATTCCTTCTGACATCTTGTCTATTAATAGTTGACCTTGACCAGTCTTTACTAAATACATAGGATGAGCACCTATCATATTAGAAAAAATGAATTCAGTTCTCATAAGGCCTATTCCATCAAATGGCAAGTTCTTATACCTTCCAATTATTGATGGCTCTCCTAAGTTCATGTAAATCTTTGTTGCAGTTATTGGAGCAAATTGATGAATCAAATCTTCACTAATATTAGCTTTAGAAGAAATAGTTACTTCCTTTTCTTCTTTTTTCTCCTCTTGAAGAACTTTTCCTTCATATACTACTCCCCTTGTAGCATCTACAGTTACTTCCATTCCTTCGGTTAAAATTTCGCTAGCTGTTTTGGCTCCAACGATACAAGGTATACCTAATTCCCTAGAAACTATAGCAGCATGACAAGTTCTTCCGCCTTCATCTGTTACAACTGCAGTTGCCCTTCTCATAGCTGGGACCATATCTGGATTGGTCATTATTGTAACTAATATATCTCCTTCCTCTACTCTGGATATTTCCGATATATCCTTTATGTTTTTAACCTTACCTGAACTGATTCCTGGCGAAGCTGGAAGCCCTCTAACCAACATCTTTAATTCTTGTTCTTCTTTTGACACTTTCATTTCCTTTTCTCCCTTTAAAGTTGTTATAGGTCTTGATTGTAATATATATAGCTTTTTAGTGTCCTTATCAAAACCCCATTCTATATCTTGAAAACTACCATACATCTTTTCAATCTTGATACCATAATTAGCTAATTCTAATATTTCTTCATCACTTAAACATTGCTTGTTAATGTTTTCATATCCTATATAATCCCCTACGTTAATTTCAACTGTTCCCACACCATCATCTTTTTTAACTATCATAATGGTTTTTTCTGCAATATGTTTTTCAATTATTTCTTTATCGTTTTTATCTACTATATATTCATCTGGAGTTACAGTTCCAGATACAATAGCTTCACCTAATCCCCAGCTTGCATTTATCATCATTTCATTAGTCATATTATTTACTGGATTTGCTGTAAACATTACCCCTGACTTTTCGCTATTAACCATCTTTTGAACTACTACAGACAAACTTACATCAAAATGATCAAATCCTTGATTTTCTCTGTAGTATATAGCCCGTGCTGTCCAAAGGGATGCCCAACATTTTCTTATATAGTTTAATAATTCTTCTTCGCCGCTAATATGAAGGTAAGTATCTTGCTGCCCTGCAAAAGAAGCCTCTGGTAAATCCTCTGCTGTTGCAGAGCTTCTTACAGCTACTCTTAAGTTCTCTACCCCTATACTTTGGTTAAATTCCCTATAAGCTAGTTTTATTTCTCCAACCAAATCTTCTGGAATTTGTGAAGAGTTAATTAATTCTTGTACTTCTGAGCTAACCTTTTGTAATTCAATAGAGTCTTCTACATTAAGATTTGAAACTTTTTCCCTTATATTTTCATTTAATTTAGCATGATCAATAAAGTAAGTATAAGCCCCTGCTGTTACACAAAATCCTGGGGGAACATCTAGTCCCTTTTGAGTAAGTTCTCCTAAATTAGCACCTTTTCCACCAACTATGGGTATATCATTTTTGTCAATTTCATTAAACCACTTGATATATTTAAATTCTCCCATTCATTTTACCTCCTATTGTCTTCTTTATATGTATATATTATAGCACATATATCTTAATGTGCCATACTTTTTAATAAATTTTTTAAAAAATTTTAAAGCCCTTATGATTAATATATAGTATAACCTGTCCAACTCTTTTAATCATAAACTATTTCCCCCTTTATATATTGGTATGAATCCTATTTTATTTAAACACTATTACTGCCGAATCATTTACATCTAGCCAATCATATAAAAACTTTGCATGGCTTGTATAGTTCCTCACACATTTATGGGATCTAGGAAAAGTGCCAATGGTGAATAAAAACTCTTTCATACCAGGGTCCACATTTTTTCCATCCTCTTTTATATAATCTACTGGTACACCGTGAATATAGGCTCCCTGTGCAAATCTTATACCATAAGGGGCATACCCGGCTACATCGTCGCCATTTGGATCCAAATAGTAAAATTTATCTCTTTTTTCTAATACTTTAAATTTACCTACTGGTGTTACAAAACTAGCTTTTCCTTCTACCCCTGTAGTAGCTAATCCATAGGAGACCAAAATCCATTTTGCATCTCTTTTTTCAAAAACTCCTTGATTTTGATTTAAAGCATCTATAACTACAACTTTAGATAAAGTATCTAAATTGTTGTCAAGAGATACATATTTTTTTGGTACCCAATATTTCCCTTCATAATCCATTATCTTTACTTTATAATATCCTTTGGTTTCACCTATTATAAACACCATCATTCCATCAGGAACATATCGAAACTCACTTTTATTATTTAAATCATAATATAATGGAGCGGATTGATAAGCTTGGGCTCCGTATTTATCTATTCCTTTATTGTTTATTAAAGGCGGTGCACCGTTAACATCTTTATAGTTTGACACATATCCATATTTGTTGGAGTTTAATTCCTTTTCAAAACCTGTAATTAAATCCACCATTTTGTCAAATCTAAAGCTCCTCAATTCTCCTGCATTTGATGGAAGAAATCCATAATAGGGGTTGCCTTCTTTATCACTCCAGACAACGGAATACCATTTGTTGGTACTTCCATCTTTTGTGTATTCGCCTATTACTTCATTTATTACCTTTAATTTTTCATAAATATAAGCTTCCCCCATCACATTGGCATCTGCATAGGGTTTGTTATATATATTAACTTTATCTTTAGTAATAAGGATAAAATCCTTTGGCATAAGATATTTTTTATACATTAAATCTACATCATAGTTCTTGTTTCCTTCTAAATTAAATATTCTATTTACAGCAAGATTAGCTAAATTCATATTTATATTTAAGTCATTAGGTTTATCTTTTGTAGAGATAATATAATCAAAATTGGCATTATCTAATGCTCTTTGAGTTAATTCATCATCCTCTGCTATGCTAACATCATTAATTCTTGGTTCTACATTGTCAGTTAAATTTGGTTTTTTATCACTAAGGTTTTCAACTACATTTGGTTTATTAGAGGTCTTTGGTGCACAAGATACAGCAAATAACATAAATATAATTATAAATAATGTAGCCTTAAATTTTCCCAACTTTTTGCCTCCTTTTTTAAATTGTGTATTTTTATTATTCCAATTAAAATAGAAAAAATCCCGTAATTTATACGGGATTAGAAAAGGCCGCAGTTGCAAAATATTATTATAAGTAATAGGAAGAAAAATAGTAATGAATCGTCCTCTCTACCAAGCCAGCATTCATTATTAAATAAAAATACTAATAATAAGAAAAAGAACAATAATTCGTCATTCATTTCTCCAAGCATGCCACCTGGACCACAATTACCTTTTCCTTGAGCTTTCACTTCTTCTACCATAAAATTACCTCCCTAATTTAATTCTTATTTTATATTATGTAATAAGGTTCTTTAAGGTTACTTTTTTTCATGCCAATTTTTCTAATAAACAATTGGAAATTAGTATGAAAAAAAGCACAGTAGATAATCTACTGTGTTTAAAAGAAATCGCCTATTAAAAATATTATTAGGAATATAAATATTATGCTGCTATCGAATCCTCCACCGCCAAAGCAGTCGCCAAGACCTCCTCCAAGAAGACCTCCCCCAAATAGTAAAAACAGTATTAGTATTAAGAATATACCTCCACCGCCACCCTTAGTAAGGCTTTGCAGCAAATCATCTAACATTTGAAAACCTCCCCAAAAAAACTTAGTTTATTATATAATATTCAAACCCTAAGTTTTGGTTACAGTTATTGCTATAATTCTTTTTTAAGTTCTATTATAGATTTGGTGGAGATGTTTTTTCTATCAATTTTTAATAGATTTATTGCTTTTTCCAAGTCTTCTTCTTTTTCTACTTCTATTTCCATATAGGGGTAAGAATAGGTGGGTTTATCCCACTTGTCTAAATCAAATCTAATGTTTTCGTAAATATAAGAAGTTCTATCTTTATATCCTTCTTGTATAATATTATATTTTAATTCCTTTAAGATATATATCATAGATTCTTTATCCTCTATTGGAGTAGTAATTTCAATATTTTTTCTAGCACCTTCTTTGCTTATGTTTTTCTTTAAAGTTAAATTAATATTCTTTTCTTGAGTCAATAGATTTTGGGTTTCTCTTATTCTCAAATAGCTATTTAATCTATCTTCTATATAATTATCCTCTGAATCAAAAATGGTATTCACCTGATATTCCTTAGATAATAATTTAGCTCCAATTTTTATTAATCTTTTTTCCATTTCATCTAAATTCACATTTAGAACTTTTACTTCTATTTCCTTAGCCATACTATATTTCCTCCTACTATGGCAGCAGATATATTTATGTCTCCGTCTAATAGTAGTAGATCTGCATCTTTTCCAATTTCTATACTTCCTTTATGTTTATCTATTCCTATGGCTTTAGCAGGGGATAAACTAGCCATTCTTATGGCATCCTGAATAGGCATGTGTAGTTTATGGACCATATTATATACTGCATTCCTTAAATTTAGTGTAGAGCCAGCTAAAGATCCGCTGGCAAGCCTAGCAGCCCCGTCTTTAACTATAACCTTTTGTCCGCCTAGTTCATAATTTCCTTCTCCTAGCCCAGCTGCTCTCATTGCATCGGAAACCAATATGATTTTATCTATGCCTTTCATTTTAATGGCCATCTTTACTGCTGCATCATGGAGATGAATTCTATCATATATTAACTCACAATATACTCTATCATCTGTCAAAGAAGCTCCAACAATCCCCGGCTCTCTATGAGAGAAGTTTCTCATACCATTATAAAGATGAGTAGCCACAGTTATTCCATGATCAATACCAGATTTTGCTTCTTCATAAGTTCCGTTGCTATGAGCCATAGCTATAGTAATATCCTCTGATGCTAAATATGATACGACTTCAAGAGCCCCTGTAGTTTCTGGAGCTAAGGAAACCATCTTTAATTTTCCTTGGGATACCTTAACTATTTCCTTCATATCATCCATATTTGGAGTCCTGATATATTCGGCTGGTTGAGCACCCTTTTTATCTAATGAGAAAAATGGACCCTCTAAATGGATTCCTAGCACTTGGGATTTATCCTTTTTATTTTTATAATTTACTATATTTTTAGAAGCTTTTATCATATTTTCATATGATGAAGTAATTACAGTTCCTAGAAATGAAGTGACTCCATTTTTTAGATGAAATTCTGCCATGCCATCTATGGCTTCTTCTGTACTATCCATAACATCATAACCTGAATTCCCATGGTTATGAATATCCATAAAGCCAGGAGATAGGTATTTCCCTTCTCCATCTATAATATGATCTAAATTTTCTTTATCTATTTTTTCTTCTTTATCTATCCTTGTAATTTTCCCTTCCTCAATAACAACACCGTATCCAAAAAGAATATCATAAGGTGTTATAATGCTTACATTTTTTATTAAAGTTTTCATAATATCCCCTTCATTTATAATTTTTTAGTCATTATATGCTTCTTCATCAACTATAACTGTTACATCATG
>DHBY01000061.1:0-87442 GCA_002398845.1 Firmicutes bacterium UBA4916
CCATACTTATATACTAACATCAATGTATATGTTAAGAGATATTGTTAAAGAACATAATCTTTTTATTATAGCAGATGAAGTTTATAAAGAATTTGTTTATGATGGTTTAGAATTCATGAGTTTTACTCATCTTGATGATATTGCCGATAGAGTTATACTCACTGATAGTATTTCTAAAAGATATAGTGCCTGCGGTGCAAGAATTGGATGTATTGCCTCAAAAAACAAAGATCTTATGAAACAAGTAATGAAATTAGCTCAAGGAAGATTATGTGTAGCAACTATTGAACAAATTGGTGCAGCTAATTTAATCAATGTACCAGATAGCTATATTGAAGAAGTTAAACAAGAATATTGCAAGAGAAGAGATGTAGTATATAATGCTCTTAAGAATATGGAAGGGGTTATTTGTGAAAAGCCCCATGGAGCATTTTATGTAATAGCCAAGCTTCCAGTTAAAGATGCTGAAGATTTTGTAGTTTGGATGTTAAGGGAATTTGATGTAAACAATGAAACCGTAATGATGGCACCTGCTGAAGGATTTTATGCAACTAAAGGCTTAGGAAAAGACGAAGTTAGAATTTCCTATTGTATAAATGCAGAAAACCTTGAAAAAGCAATGAATATATTAAATGAAGGATTAAAAGTTTATCCTGATAGGATATAGTTCAAATCTAAAGCAAAGAAAGGGCCTATTGATTTTAAAATAGGCCCTTTCTTTGCTTTTTATATACTTAAATAAAATTTAACTAGGATTAATCTTCCTGCATTAGTACATCTTCATAAAGTTCACATTTTTCGCAATTACATAGACCGTAAATATTATTTATGCAAGATATTGCTCCACATTTCTTATAATTATGCTTTTGTTTTACTCTAATAATCTTTGCATTCTTCTTCATAACGATCTACCCCTTTTAATTTATTTAATTTAATTATAACATGCAATCAGAAGAAATGCAATAGATTTTTCTGAAAATTGAATTTCATATAATCAATTATTGCAATTTATCTTGCAAATTTAGAAAATCTATATGGAAATTGCAAGAACTGATTTATCGTTTATCATTTTAAAGGCCTAAAGATCTTTTGGAATATTCCTTTGTTATTTTCCATTCTCTTTATCTTTTCTTTAAGTTCAGCAACTTCATAGGATTTTTCTTTTACTTTCATCTTAAGTTTTGCATTTTCACATATTAATACATCTCTTTCTTTGCTGTTTATTTCATTTCTTAATGCAATGATTTCATCTTTTAATTCTTCAATTATTTGTGCGTTATATTCATTGTTGCTGTCAAGAATCTTTGTTAAATCTTCAAAAAAAACTTCTTGTAAATTTAGACTAATCTCCTTTGCCAATTCAATAGAGTCAATATTTTCTTTTGGCATTATTGCAGCAGTTAATGCTGTTTCTTCATTAGAACTTATCAATAGCTCTGGAGATCTTATAATTAATTTTATTTGTTTATTACTAAACCCTTTATCTTGGAGGGATTTAATATACTGAAATAGCTCAATTTCATGATAAGTATAACATCTATGATTTGCTTCATTTCTAGAAACTTCTAATTCAAATTCTTTTTCATAATATCTAAGTACATGAGGAGGGTAGCTTGTTAACTCAGCTACTTCAGATATAGTATATTCCCTATCAACTTCTAACATAAGATTGCCCCCTTTAAAAACAGTCTTATATTAATATTCTTTAATAGTTAAGGAAACCCTTTTTAAATGATAAACTTTCATATGGCAAATATTGATATAATCTACCAAATATCATCATTTAATATTTATTTTCCTCCTAAAAAGTAAAAGAGCTGAAATAATTTCAGCTCTTTAGTCCCTATAATGAAACATCACTTTCTAATAGTTTTGTTAATAGTTCTATTGAATTCATAATATCATTTTTGGATGCCATTTCTATTGTACTATGAACATATCTTGTAGGAATGGATATTGCCCCTGTAGGTATTCCTTCCTTGGTTAAATGAATAGACCCTGAATCCGTACCCCCGTATTCTAATACTTCCAACTGATAAGGTATATTATTTTCTTTAGCTATATTTATCATATATTGTCGCAACTTTGGATGGGTTAATATAGAATTATCTTTAACCTTTATTGCAGTACCCTTATTTAAACCTATTGCAAAAGTTTTAGCTTTTGGTGTATCCCTACTGCCAGTAACATCTAAAGCTATACCTATCTCTGGATCAATTCTATAAGCAGAAGTTTTTGCTCCCCTTAATCCAACTTCTTCTTGGACGGTAAAAACAAAATATAAATCATTTTTTGGATTTTTGATTTGTTTAATGGATTCAATGGCTACATAACATCCTACTCTGTCATCCAAATATCTTGTGAATACTACATTTTTATTTTCTCCATATTCCGCATTATAAATACATGTATCCCCAATACTTACAAGCTTTTCTGCCTCTTCTTTATTGTTAACTCCAATATCTATAAACATGTTAGATATTTTAAGTTTAGAAATATCTTCTATAGGCTCAGCAGATACTACACCTACTGTACCATTTTCAAATATAACTTGTTGGCTTAATGTAACAAAAGGTGATATACCACCAATATTAGTAAATCTTAAAAACCCGCTGTCATCTATATTAGTAACCATAAGCCCAATTTGATCCATATGAGCTGCAACCATTATCCTTTTCCCATTACCTTTTTTTCTAGCAATTAAATTGCCTAAACTATCTATAATTATCTCATCAACATAATCATTGATTTGTCCTTTTATAAAATCTCTAACCCTATTTTCATTTCCTGAAGGTCCATAAGTACTCACTAATTCTTTTAAAAGTTCAGCATTAAACTTCATACTATAGCTCCCCCTTTTTATATTCAGATAATATAGCTTTCAATAACTTAAGAGCATTTTCATAATCATATTTACTCATAACAGATGTTTGTGAGTGAATATTTCTACATGGTACAGATATTGTGGTTGTAATAGAGCCTTCCTTAGTAGTATGTATCTTACCTGAATCATTTCCACCCATTGCAGTCTTTCTATATTGATAAGGGATATCATTTTTTTCAGCAATTTTCGCTATTTTTTTCCTAAAATCAATATCATATAAGGTTGTTCTATCAATTAAAGATATGGCTGGCCCTTTGTTTAAATATGTTGGTACTAAATGATCATCTAGCTTTGGAACATCATAACATAAAGTCCCCTCTAGCACAATACTTATATCTGGCTCTACTTTATAGGCGGCTGGTCCTGCACCTACTAAACCAATTTCCTCCATAACAGTAAATACGCCGTAAAAATCAATATCTTCAATTTCCTTAATTAATTCAATCAATAAGCTGCAGCCTACCCTGTTGTCCAAAGCTTTTGCTTTAACAAGTCTTTTTCCAAATTCAATATATTGGCTGTCAAAAGCTACATAATCTCCTATGGATATTATATTTTCTGCTTCTTCTTTAGTATTTGCGCCAATATCTATATATAGTTGGTCAATATTCAATGCACTTTGCCATTCTTCTCTTTTTTGAAGGTGAATAGGCTTTGCCCCAATAACTCCTGGTACTTTGTTTTTACCTATTAAAACTGGCTTAGACACAAGAATTCTTTTATCTATTCCTCCGACTGTTGTAAACTTAAGTAGGCCTATATCGTCTATATCAGTAATCATCAATCCTACTTCATCCATATGTGATGTAATCATTAGTTTTTTTGGATTTTTATTTCCTTTTTTATGAATTATAATATTTCCTAGTCTATCAACTTCTAAATCATCTACATAGTCCTTTATCTCATCAATTATTATATCTCTAATTTCTTTTTCATTACCAGATACTCCAGATGCCTCCGTTAGTTTTTTTAGTAACATAATAACCCCTCCAAATTTTCATTTGAAATAGAAGCTATAAAAAATGCTAATAATTTGCCAGTGTTTTTTATGTCCATCATATCCACAACTTCTACTGAAGTATGCATATATCTTAAAGGTATAGATAAACATAAAGCAGGTATACCTTCTCTTGTAATTTGCATTGCCCTTGCATCTGTTCCAGTAGGTCCAGGTGTAACTTCAAATTGGAAGGGGATATTATACTCTTTAGCTACTTCCACCATTTTTTCCCTTAATCCAGGATGTATATTCCCTCCTATAGTTATACCTGGGCCTTTTCCCATTTCAATAGTGTCAGCCTTAGGTAACTCTGGAGTAGAACCAAATCCCACATCTATAGCAATACCTATATCTGGATTGATCTTATAGGTACCTGTAAATGCACCGCTCATCCCTTCTTCCTCTTGCACGGTGGATACAAAATAAATGTCTGCATCATGATTTATCCTTGATAGTTCCATAATACATTGGTACATAGCTGCAATTCCAGCTTTATCATCTAATGCTTTACCAGTTAATCTATTACCCTCAAGTGCTTTAAAATTTCTTTTAATGGTAATAGTGTCTCCAATGCTTACAATCCCTTTTAAATCGTCCTTTGAATATCCTACATCTATTATCATATCTTCCATTTTAATGGCCTTATTGATTTCAGATTTTTCTTGTAGATGAGGTGGTTTGGAACCAATAACTCCAAATAAATCTTTCTCCCCATGCACTATTACTTCTTGTCCTAAAACAGTTCTAGGGTCTATACCCCCGATATTTGTAAACCTTATAAATCCATTATCTTCAATGTATTTAACCATTAATCCTATTTCATCCATATGTCCTGAAAGCATAATCTTTATGTTGGAGCCATTACTACTTTTACCTTTTTTTAGTGCAATTATGTTTCCTAGACTATCTATTGATATATCATCTGCATATTTTTCAAAAGCAGATATTATAGTATCATTTAATCTAGATTCATGTCCAGAAACGCCGCTACTATTACTCAATACTTCTAATAATTCTTTAGCGTCCAATATTAACCCCCCTTATGTATTTAATTGAATTACATATATATTAATAATAAAATTAAACTAATCAATTTATCTTTTTATAAAAAAAGGTTTTTATAGATCGAAAATTATACTTTTCTGGAAAAATAATCTGTTCTGTGCTTCCAACAAAGAAAATTCCATCTTTGCTTAAACTTTGATGAAATTTATTATATAGTAGTTCTTTGGCTTCATCTGTGAAATATATCATTACATTTCTACAAGTAATTAAGTCCATGTTTTGGGGGAATGGATCTTTAAGAAGGTCTATTTTTTTAAATTCCACTTGATTTTTTATTTTATCTTTAATTTTGTATGAACTTTCAATCCTATCAAAATATTTCTCCTTAAATTCGACTGGTAGATTAAATAATGCTTTTTCACTATAAAGCCCAACTTTTGCTTTCTCTATTGCACCATTATCAATATCAGTGGCTAAAACTTTTATATTTTTTAAATCATAAAACCTAGTTAATAACATAACCAAAGAATAAGGTTCTTCGCCAGTTGAACAAGCAGAACTCCATATTTTTAATTGAGTTTTATTATTATCCATTAAACTTGGTATTATATGTTTTTCCAATACCTGCCACTGTGATGGGTTCCTATAAAATTCAGAAACATTGATTGTAAGATAATTTATAAATTGATTAAGCATTATCTTATCGGTTTTTAAAGCCAAAAAATACTCATCAAAATCATCAAATCCATTTCTGTTCATTAGGGAAGTAATTCTTCTTTTCATTTGCTTTTCCTTATAATAATTTAAATCAATATTTATTAAATTGTTAATATTTTTCTTAAATACATCATACTTGTCCATGAAAACCCCCTAAAGGATATTATGTTTTTCTAGAATATCATATAAAAATTTCTGTGACAAAAAGTCACAGAAATAATGTAAAGGGGGTCTTGATGTAGTTTGTGAGGTCACGTTTATTATTCTATACAACAATAAAATATTTATACATCAAAACCTTTACATTATTATTTATTTTTAATAATATCCTCTATTTTTACATCTATATCTTCATTTTCTATTATTTCATTTTTTTCTTCATCTTCATCTTCATCTTCTTCTACTTCTTTTATGCTTAAGCTAACTTTTTTATCTTCCTCATTAATATCGATAATTTTAACAGCAACTTGATCACCTATTTTTAACTTATCAGATGGTTTATTTACATGTTCCCTAGAAATCTGAGATACATGGACTAATCCATCAACGCCTTCTTCTAATCTTATAAAAGCCCCAAAATCCAAGACATTAACAACCTTACCTGTAGTTATATCCCCTATTTTTCTATTTTTAATAAAAATATCCCATGGTTGAGGTAGAATTTGTTTTAATCCTAAAGATATTCTATTTTTTCCCTTATCAAAATCTAGAACCTGTACCTTAATTTTATCACCAATGCTTACAACCTCTGACGGATGATTTATTCTAAACCATGATAAATCCGAAATATGAACCAATCCATCCAATCCACCTATATCAACAAAAGCTCCAAAGTCAGTTAATCTTTTAACTTCACCATCAATAACTTTTTCAACTTCTAAGCTATTCCAAAGTTCTTCCCTTTTTTTCTTTAATTCAGCCTTTTCTATTTCTTTACTAGATAGTATAACCCTTTTTTTGTCTAAGTTAAAATCTATTAGCTTAGCAGTTAATATTTTCCCTTTGTAATCACTTAAATTGTCTACATAGGCTACTGATATCTGAGAAGCTGGCATAAAACCTGCTATACCATTAACTAATACAGATAAGCCTCCTTTAACATCAGACAAAACTTTACATTCTACTTCTTCTTTATTCTCATAAATTCTGTTTAATTCTTCCCATCCTTTAATGGATTCAAGTCTTTTTGTAGAAAGTACAACATTTCCTTCACCATCATCTAATTTAACTATATATACTTCTATCTCATCCCCTTCTTTAAACATCTCTTTTGGTTTAACATCAGGGTCATTAGATAGTTCCTCTCTATTTATTATTCCATCAGACTTATAATTGATATTTACCATTACTTCGTTTTCTGTTACATATATTACCTTGCCTTTTACAACATCTCCTCTATGGATTTTTACTAGTGAGTTTTCTATTGCCTCCATTATTTCATCGTTATTAATATTGTCCATTGTATCAACAACCTCCTTAATTATCCAATCAGGTGTTGAAGCACCTGCAGTTATTCCTATTGTATTAAATTTTGATAGCTCTTGTAAATATAAATCTTTAGATATTTCAATATGATAAACATTATTGCAATACTTTTTACTTATTTCTACCAACTTATTAGTATTAGAACTATTGTAACCACCAATAACAATCATTGCATCTACCTTTTTTGCTAACTCTTCACAGGCTTTTTGTCTTAAATTCGTTGCATTACAGATGGTATTAAATACCTTCACTTCATTTCCCTTACTAGCAAGAATATTAGATAAACTTTCAAACTTTTCTAAGGTATTTGTAGTCTGTGAAACTATGCATATTTTATCATAATGGGGAACATTTATTGCTTCTTCTTCATTATTTACAATAATCCCCTCATTATTACACCAACCATTTATACCAATTATTTCTGGATGATTTTTATCACCTATTATTATAATCTTATATCCTTTATTATTATATTCTTCTACCTTTTTATGAACAGATTTCACAAAAGGGCATGTACAATCTATTAATTCCAAATTTAGTTCTTCTATTTCTTTTTGCAAGCTATAGGGCACGCCATGAGCTCTTATGATGACTTTTCCATCATTTAATCCATTAACGCTTTCTATAACCCTTAAGCCTTCTCTCTGAAGCTTATCAACGACCTGAGGGTTATGGACTAATGGTCCCAATGAATAAGTTGGTATATTATTTGAGTCTTTTAAAGTTCCAATAGCAGTATCAACTGCTCTTTTTACACCAAAACAATATCCTGCTTGTTCAGCAATATATACTTTCACACCTTTTCCTCCTAAATAGTTTTTAGTGAATATATTGATTTCATAATATCTCTACTAATATTTTGGTAATCTTCAGTATTAAGTTTTTTACCATAAGAATCACCAAAGTAAATAGGTTCCCCAATTTTTATCTTTACTTTACTAAATGGTTTGTACTTGGATTCAATAAATACAGGAATAACTGGTGATTTACCTTTTATGCTTATTAGGCCAATCCCTGGTTTTGCATTATCTAAATTCATATCATATACTCTAGTGCCTTCAGGGAAAATACCCAATATTTTTTCATCTTTTAATACCCTCAAAGATGTTTTTATAGCTATTATATTTGAGCCTTTCCTATCTATTGGAAAAGCACCTAAACTATAGAATAATTTTGATAATATCTTATTTTCAAATAATTCCTTTTTAGCCATAAATGATATAGGTCTAGGTATAGCTATAGCTAACATAATAGGATCTAAATTGCTAATATGATTTGAACATAAAATCAGTCTTCCTTTTTTCGGAATGTTCTTCCTTCCATTAATATCTATTCTAAATATTATCCTAAAAATAACATTAACAAGAAATCTTGCTATATGATAAAAATACAATTAGCTACCTCCCTTCAATTATATTAATAATTTCATCAACACCCTCTTCAATAGTCTTATTTGTAGTATCAATTTCAAATGCATCTGCAGCTTTTTTTAAGGGAGCAACTTTTCTTGTACTATCTATTTTATCCCTTTCTAGAATTTCTGCTAAAGTTTGCTCATAGGAAATATTTTTTTCATTTCTTTCTAATAATTCTTTATATCTTCTTCTTGCTCTTTCTTCAACGGAAGCAGTAACAAAAAACTTAAAATTTGCATTTGGTAAAACTACTGTTCCTATATCTCTACCATCCATAATAATATTACTTTCTTTTGCCATTTTTTGTTGCACTTTTACCATTTCTTCTCTAACTTCTTTAATCTTAGCAACATTTGAAACATTATTATTTATAATATTTTTTCTAATTTCTTCATCTACCCTTGTCCCATCTAAAAATATATGATTATCCTTAAAGTAGATTGAAGTAGAATTAATTATTTTTATGATATTTTTTATATCCTTTGAATCAACTCCAGCCTTTATAATTTTTAAAGTCAGCGCTCTATACATAGCTCCAGTATCTATGTACTCTACTTGCAATATTTCAGCAATTTTTTTTGCTATAGTGCTTTTACCTGCTCCTGCAGGTCCGTCTACTGCAATAACCAATCTATCATTGACCATGGCAATCCTCCTAATAAAATAATAACCACCCATTGGTGGCATTGCTGTTTTATTTATTTAAATCAGGTCTCAATGTTTTTGCATCTCTAAGGTAGATATGTTTTACGTTTCTTTGTTCTAAAGAGCCTTGGTATAGAACCATGACTCTGATACATTTATTTATGCTACCTACAACTTCCATTTCATTAAAGCACATTAAACCACATTGAGTATATCCTAATAATCTAGCAGCCTTGGCAGGGTATTCGGCAGTTAAGTCTTTAGTTGACGAAAATAAAATACTGATTACATTTTCTCTATTTAAATTATTTTTATTTTCTATTTCCAGTAATAATTCCTTTGTGCTAATGATTATCTCCTTTTCATTATTTTCCTTAAGAGTAATAGCCCCTCTAATTGATGTTGTATTCAATTTTACCACTTCCCTTAATAATTATATATTAAAACCAATATTCAAACAAGCTATTTTAATTGAACTTTACCTAAAATTTCTATACTCTGGGATGTAGTTAAAATTGTATCTAGTTTTGGAGTTTCAATATTGTTACTAATGCCAACGACTTTAATATTTAAATTCTCACTATATTTTGTGCCATCTATTTCAATTATATCGTTATCATATACATATATTTTTATTTCATCATTATTTATAAAGTTTCCAACAGAGTCCCCATTTAATAATATTTCTATTTCATTGTAGATAGAAGTTATATTTTTTAAAATAACTATACCTTTTTCTGGTACCTCTGTATTAGAAAAAGGTATAAACCTATTTTTATTATTAAATCTAGAAGTATAAATTGTATAATTATCATCATAATTTAAAAACTGTATAATAAGTAAGAATGATATAGATAAGATTGACAGTATAATTATAATCTTTTCTAATTTGTTAAATGTAGATTTCATATTAGCCTCCTAATCCATTAATTATTAATACTTTATGCATATTGTTTACAATTAATGAAAAGATTATAAGGCTTTCATGCTATTATACATTAATGCCTGCCAAATAGCCGGTAGAATAAGCTATCTGAAGATTATAGCCTCCTGTCAAAGCATCAACATCTATGACTTCTCCTGCAAAGAATAATCCAGGCAGAAGCTTAGACTCCATAGTAGAAGGATCGATCTCTTTTATAGATACCCCTCCAGAGGTTACAATTGCTTCCTCTATTGGCCTTAAGTTTTTAAAAGTCAAAGGTAAGTTTTTTATTGTATCAATTAATCTTATTCTCTCCAGTTTTGTAATTTGATTAACAGGCTTTTCTCCATTGATAGAGGATATTTTGATAATTATTGGAATAAGTTTTTGTGGCAATAGCTTACCTAAACTATTATTAATTTGTCTATTTTTAAATTCTTCAAAATCCCTCAATATCCTTTTATCAAGTTTCTCATCTGTTAATGCAGGTTTTAAATCTATAAATAATTTTATATTTTTGTTTATGCAGGTATTGATATGATTACTCATAGATAATACAATAGGTCCAGAAATACCATAATGAGTGAAAAGCATTTCACCAAATTCCTCATGAATCATTTTTCCATCTGCTGAAGCTTTTAATTTTACATTTTTTAATGACAAACCTTGGACTTCTTTAACCCATTCTTCTTTAGTTTCAATAGGCACTAATGATGGCTTTAATGGTTCTATAGAATGTCCAAGCTTCCTTGCAAAAGTATATCCATCCCCTGTTGATCCAGTTAATGGATATGATTTTCCTCCTGTAGCTATTACTAGTTTGTCAAAGGATTCCTTAGTCTCATCCCCAAATATAACTATAAACTTGCCTTCCTTAAAATATATATCTTTAACTTTTTTATTTAATAATATATTTACATTGTTAGCTTCTAAAAATTTATTAAATGCCTTTATAACATCACTAGATTTATCTGAAAGAGGAAATACCCTATTGCCTCTTTCAACTTTAGTTTTCAACCCGTAGGATTCTAAAAGAGTTATTATATCTCTATTGGTAAAAGAATAAAAACTACTATATAAAAAAGTATAATTTGTAATCACATTTTCAAAGAAATCTTCAATTGGAGAAGCATTAGTAATATTACATCTTCCTTTTCCTGTTATAAATAGTTTTTTACCTATTCGATTGTTTTTTTCAATCAATGTTACACTTTTCCCCTTTGAACCAGCAAATCCAGCTGATACTATTCCTGCAGGTCCACCGCCTATTACTCCGACCTTTTCTTCCATATTATTTATTCTCCTTTATATGACATGTATCGTTTATAACCTTAAGTACTCTGTTATAATCTCTAATTTCAATAATAGTTAAGCTCACATTATCTAAAGTTAAATTCTTAAAATAGGTTAAATCAATATCTAATAAACCTAAAATTATTGTCTTTAAAGTAGCACTATGAGAGACTATTAATATATTATCATCTTTTCCATTTCTCATGATCTTATTAATTCCATTCATGGCCCTTGATTGTAATTCTTCTAAGGATTCAGCGCCTTCTATTTTTAACTTTTCAGGCACCCTTTTCCACATAAGATATTCATCATGATACTTTAATAACATTTTCTCATTGGACATGCCTTCCCATATTCCAAAATTAATTTCCCTAAATTCTTCCATAGGAATTACATTAATATTTAGTTTTCCTCCAATAATTTCCGCTGTATTAAATGCTCTTATAAGATCACTCGAATATATTCTATCTATTTTTTCATTCATTAATCTATTTCCAATCAAATTAGCTTGTTTAAGTCCTCCTTCTGTAAGAGGAATATCTTGTTGCCCTTGTATCTTTTTTAATGTATTCCATTGAGATTCTCCATGTCTTACTAAAAAAATTTTTCTCATATCAATACCTCCAACTTTAATTGTATATTAAATATTATAACAGAATTATTTATTTTTTGTTGTATATCATTTATGATAACATTAATTATGATACATTAGTATAAAAACTAAGACTACCTATTTAGGCAGTCTTAGTTTTTACTTTTATTATTTGTATCGTATACACCATGCTTTTTCCATATATTTTCCAAGTCCTCAAAGTAAGTAGTAATATCATCTCTTTTTTCAATTCCAATAGCCACAATAAAAGCATTTATTAAGCTCATAGGAGCTACTAGAGAATCAACGAAGGATAACATATTGCTGCTTGCTATTAATGTAACATCTGAATATTGTGCTGCAGGTGATATCAAACTATCCGTAATACCAACTACTTTGCATCCTTTTCCCTTACCATAATCCAGTGCATCTAAAGTTCTTTTTGAATACCTTGGATAAGATATACCGATAATTACATCATTATCCTTAGCTTTTAATAACTGTTCAAAAACATCATTAGGACCAGATGTTACAATACTAACACTGTCAAGCAAAAATTTCAAATAAAAACCTAAATATCCTGCTAAGAACGAGGAAGATCTAAGGCCTAATACATATACGTTTTCTGCTTCTAAAGTTATTTCTACAGCTTTTTGAAAAGTATGATAATCAATTTCATTAAGGGTCTTTTCTATATTCCCCATGTCCTTTTTTATAACTTGTTTCAAGGAATTTTCATCATCTGTAAAATCTTTACTTAAAGAAATCCTTTGAACAGTTGTTAACTTGTTTTTTATTAACTCCTGTAACTCTTTCTGCAGTTCTCTATATCCATCATAGCCAAGGGTATTAGCAAATCTTACTACAGTTGATTCACTTACTCCAACAGTTGCCCCTAAAGTTGCAGCTGTCATAAATGCAGCTTTATCATAATTATCCATTATAAATTCAGCTATTAATTTTTGCCCCTTGCTTAGTCTGCTAAAGTTATTTTGAATAACCTTAATTACATCAACATACTTCTCCATACGAGCTATCCTTGTGATTTTTTATTAATTTAAATCCTTCTCCTAATGCTTTTTTATTTAATTCTTCTGTTCCACGGGGCACCCTACTTAAAACTGCTTTTTCTAGGGACTCTTTACTTACAACTTTAGTCAATTGGTATATGCTGCCTAATGCTATAATATTAGCAACCATTGGCTTATTTAATGTGTCTTCAGCTGTCTCTAAAATTGGTATAGAATAAATCTTTATATCATCCCTATTGGGGTGTTCTGTAACAGTATTATCTAAGATCAATACTCCACCAGGTTTTAACGAATCTATATATTTGTCACAAGCTTTTTGAGTTAATGATAATAACATATCGCATTTATTGACTTTTGGATAATTAATAATATCATCACTTATTATTACCTCTGCCTTACTTGCACCACCTCTGGCTTCTGGCCCATAGGATTGGGATTGAACAACATTTTTTCCGTCATGCAAAGCAGCTTCTGCTAGTATTATTCCTGCTAAAATAAGACCTTGCCCACCTGAACCGCTCAATCTTAATTCTTGACGTCTCATTATTATATCTCTCCTTTAAAATGATTCTATGATTTTATTATATTGCTCTACATACTCAGGTTTTTGTCCCTTAAATAATTCTCCGACTACAATTTTGTTTTTACGTTTTTCTTCAGGAAGTTTATCATAGGCTACTTTGTTTACCGCATTTTCCTTTAAATAGTTCATCATATCCACAGCATCACCTTTTTTATTCTTCCTGCCATAATAAGTCGGACAAATGCTTATTGTTTCTACGAACGAAAACCCTTTGTTCTTTATGCCGTCCTCTACCTGCTTTATAATCATATTAGCCCCATAGACAGTAGCCCTACTTACATAGGTAGCTCCAGCAGCTTTTGCTAATTCACATAGATCAAAATTAGCATCTATATTACCGTAAGGAGCTGTAGTACCTTTATCGCCTGTTGGCGTAGTTGGAGAATATTGTCCTCCAGTCATACCATAGATATTATTATTGAATACAACTGCCGTTATATCAATATTTCTTCTTGCAGCATGTATTAAATGATTACCCCCAATAGCTGCACAATCACCGTCTCCAGTAATTACTATTACATGTAAATCAGGATTGGCAAATTTTATACCTGTTGCAAAAGCTAATGCTCGTCCATGGGTTGTGTGTATAGTATTAAAATCCAAGTAGCCTGAAGCCCTTGAAGAGCAACCAATTCCTGATACGATGCACACCTCATCTTGACTTAATCCTAAATTATCTATCGCTTTTACAATTGATCTTGTAACTATTCCATTTCCACATCCTGGACACCAAATGTGGGGTAAACTCTCAGTTCTAAAGTATTTATCAACTAATTGACTTGGCAATTTTAACCCTCCTTAATAAAAGAAACAATTTCTTCTGGAGTAATTAGCTCCCCATTTACGCGGCCATATCTATCAACTTTTGTAAACTTACCTGCAATTCTATCAACTTCAAGGAAATACTGTCCCATGTTCATCTCTATTACTGAAATTCTTTTTACCTTCTTTGCAATATCCTCAATCTGTTTTTGTGCCATAGGCCAAATAGTAATAGGTTTAAACATGCCTACTTTAATTCCTTCTTCTCTTAAAGCATTGATTGCAGATTTTGCAGACCTAGCAGTTGCACCATATGCAACAATTACTTCATCTGCATCTTCTAATCTATACTCTTCATATTCTACGATATCATCTACATTATCTTCAATTTTATTGACTAACCTTGTGGTAAGTTCTTCAGCAATTTTATGATCATTTGTTGGGAGTCCTGTTTCACTATGGACTAATCCTGTAACATGAAATCTATACCCTTCTCCAAAGCTTGCCATTTCTGGCACAATATCTCCTTCCTTAACTTTATAGGGTAGATATTCTGATGAATTAACTTCAGGCTTTTTTCTATTGTAAATTTTTATTTCATCATCATTAGGTATCTCGATTTTTTCTCTCATATGAGCTATTACTTCATCCATCAATAATATAACTGGTGTTCTATACTTTTCAGCTAAGTTAAAAGCTCTTATAGTTGTATCATAAATTTCCCTTACTGTAGATGGATATAAAACTATTATGGAATGATCTCCATGAGTACCCCATCTAGCCTGCATTATATCACCTTGAGCAGGAGAAGTTGGTAGTCCAGTACTTGGACCTCCTCTTTGGACATCAACTATGACACAAGGAACTTCTGATATAACTGCATATCCAATACCCTCTTGTTTAAGAGAAAATCCAGGGCCGCTAGTTGCTGTCATTGATTTATGCCCAGTTAATGAGGCGCCTATTATGGCACTAATACTTGCAATTTCGTCTTCCATTTGAAGAAATTTTCCACCTATTCTTGGCAATTTTGCTGCTGATAATTCAGCTATTTCAGTTGAAGGAGTAATTGGATAGCCTGCATAAAATCTCATTCCTGCTGTAATTGCTCCATCTACACATGCTTCATTACCCTGCATCAATTTTACAGTTCTTTCCGCCATTTTATTTACCCCCTAAATAAATAGCATAGTCAGGACACCTTAATTCACATTGTCCACATTGAATACAAGCATCCAAGTTTTTTATAGCTACTTTATTGTTTTTTATTTCTAATACGTTTTTTGGACAAAACTCTACACATATACCGCAACCTTTACACCTTTCTTTTTCCACAGAAAGTTTTTGCAATGTCTTATTTGACAAAGTCATTTCCCCCTTATTGTGATATTTTCTACTTCAATAATAACAAAGTTATACTAAATATGCAAGATTTATTTCATTTTTTTATGAATTTAATTAAATATGCAAGATTTATTTCATCACTAAACAAAAATTTAAATATAAAAACAAGCCCAAGGGCTTGTTTTTATACTGGATAAGTTTTAAATTCTTCATTTAATAAATTCGTATCAATTTTATATTTTTCAGCTTGTCTATATTTGAAAAAATCAATAGCAACTTGAGGGAATAATGCATAGCTTAGTACATCCTCATCTTGTTCAATATACTCGCTTATCTCTTCTTTCAACCTATCAAGTTCAGGTTCTAATAAATCTGCTGGCCTTCCTGTAAACACCTTTTCATCACCTATGATTTTCTTTCTAATTTCTTCTTTTATTGGTACAGTTGGCTTTCCATATAAACCTTTAACATAATTTTTTGTTTCTGTTGGAATCATCTTATATCTTTCGCCTAATATTACATTGAAAACTGCTGTAGTTCCAACCATTTGACTCATTGGAGTAACTAATGGTGGATATCCTAAGTCTTCTCTTACCCTTGGAACTTCTTTTAATACCTCATCAAATTTATCTAATGCTCCTTGACTCTTTAATTGAGAAACCAAATTAGATAACATACCTCCAGGTACCTGATATTTTAATGTCCTTACGTCTACATTTAACACTTTAGTGTTTAGTAAACCTTCTTTCATATATTTATTTCTTAAATCACTAAAATAATCCGTTATTTCAAGCAATAAATCCATGTCAATATCAGGATAGTATGGCGAACCTTTTAATGAAGCTATCATAGATTCTGTAGCTGGTTGACTTGTTCCCATACCTAAAGGTGACATTGCAGTATCTATAATATCTGCTCCTGCTTCAATTGCTTTCATATATGTTTGATTGGCTATTCCACTAGTAAAATGAGAGTGAATTTGTATTGGAACGGATACCTTTTTCTTCAATCCTTTTACTAATTTTTCTGCTTCATAAGGCATTAATATGCCTGACATATCCTTAATACAAATTGAATCAGCCCCCATTTTTTCCAATTCTACAGCTAAATTTATATAATAATTATTATTATGAACTGGGCTTGTTGTATAGGATATTGCAGCTTGTGCATGACCGCCATATTTCTTTGTTGCATCTAAAGATTTTTTAATGTTTCTTGGATCATTTAATGCATCGAAAATACGAATAATATCTATACCATTTTCGATGGATTTCTTAACAAATTCTTCTACCACATCATCAGGATAGTGTTTATACCCCAATAGGTTCTGTCCTCTTAATAGCATTTGTAATTTAGTATTTTTAAAAGCTTTTCTTAATGTCCTTAGCCTTTCCCATGGATCTTCATTTAAAAAACGTAAACAGGTATCAAATGTTGCTCCTCCCCACACTTCAAGAGAATGAAACCCTACTTTGTCTAATTTTCCTGCTATAGGTAGCATATCTTCTGTTTTCATCCTAGTTGCAATTAGAGATTGATGTGCATCCCTTAAAGTTGTATCTGTAATCTTTACTTTTGACATTACTATCCCTCCTATTTTATAGTTTTTCTACGCCATAGAGTATTGGCGGATTATGTTTTTGATTTATAAAATTAAATTGTAAAACATTATATTCTTTTTGGTTAAGTGATATTAAAAGATCTTCCACAGCTTCCTTTTCTTCTTGCCCACCTTCATGTCCTATATAACAAGTAATCAATAAAAGGCCACTACTTTTTAATAAAGCCAAAGATTTTTTCAAGCTCTTCAATGTAGTAAAAGTTGTAGTTTTAATAGACTTATCACCACTTGGTAAATAACCTAAATTGTAAACTATAAAGTCTACTTTATCAAATATATATTTATCAATGTTTTCATGACCATCTTTGATTAATATTACTCTTTTTGCAAAGCCTGCTTTAGACAATTTCTCCCTAGCTATATCAATTGCTTGGTTTTGAATATCAAAACCATAAACTCTTCCATTTTCACCTACAAGACTCGCTAAAAATAATGTATCATTTCCATTTCCCACAGTACAATCTATTGCAATCTGCCCTTCTTTTATAGTGTATGTCATTATTCTTTTTACAGTTTCTACTGGATTAATAAAATGTTTATAGCTCATCTATATCACCACATGATTTAACATTAAAAAAATCTTCAATATTTAAATACAATTTATAAAGCCCCATATCTTTTTTCTTATTATATTTAAATCCTCTACCTAATAAATAATCCATACAATTTAAACAATACACTTCTTTTACTCCTATTGATTCAGCTTTAAATAATAAAGACCTTAAAATACAATCTCCCAGATTTGAGCCCCTATTTTCCCTTTTAACAACAATATATTCTAACACACCATATTCATTTTCTAGACTAATCTTGCCTACGCCAATAATATTGTTATTATCAATTAATATGTACACTATGCCCTTCGATAGATCATAATCCTTTATCCTTTCTTTTTCAAGAATAGCCCTTACTTCTCCGTATTCTTCTTTATTAATTTCTCGCAATGTAATCATATAAAGCCCGCCTTTATTATTTAACTCTATATTCATTATAATAGATAGTTCATTAAAAAGAAAGTCAAAAAAGAAAGCATTATAGCAATTTACACTGCTATAATGCTAAAGCCCCTTCAGATATCTAACTTCTTTTTCAGTTAAATATCTCCATTTCCCAACTTCTAAATTTCCTAAATCCAATTTACCGATTGATATCCTTTTTAATTTTATTACAGGATGTCTAATATATTTACACATTTTTCTTACCTGTCTATTTCTGCCTTCATGGATAGATATCTCTAGTACGGAAGAATCTCTGTATTTCTTGACAATCCTTACATAAGCTTCCGCCGTCAATCTACCATCAATTTTTAATCCTTTTTTAAACCTTTCTAATTTTTTAGCATTTGGGATACCTTCTACTAAAGCTATATATTTCTTTGCTACCTCATGACTTGGGTGAGTTAATTTATAATCTAAATCTCCATCATTAGTCATTAATAATAACCCAGAAGTATCTAAATCGAGTCTGCCTATAGGGAATACCCTTTCTTCAATTTCTTCAATTAAATCTAGTATTATTTTTTCACTATGTTTATCTTTTAATGTAGTAACATACCCTTCAGGTTTATTTAACATAATATAAACTTTTCTGCTTTCCATTTCTATTTTGTTATTGTCTACTTTTACTATATCCTTATGTGGATCTACAGTTGTACCTAATTCCTTCACAATCATATCATTAACCTTTACTCTGCCTTCTAGTATGATTTCTTCTGATCTTCTTCTAGATGCTACCCCACATTGAGCCATGAACTTTTGTAATCTCATTATTTTCATCCTTTCAGTATTCATTACATACATTTTAGCCTTTTTTATGCTCTTTGTAAAACCATATTATAAATTATCGTATATATTTAGCAAACCTAAATCTTCTACCCTATTTTTTATTTGATGTAAATCTGTAGTATATAATCCCTTTTCCACCATCCTCTTAAAATAAGTACTGCCAGCAAAAGTATATCTATCTTTTAACCCTTCTTCAGTTTGTATCATGTCGTTACCATAGCAAATTAAATCTCCAATGGCTAGTTTAGTTGGTAATTCTAATAGCTCTTTACCCGATATATATCTAACACTATTATATCCAGCTAAACTACCAGTAGTAATTGCTTCTGTATGACCAACAAATAGTCCTGATTTTTCACCTCCACAAAAAAGATTTTTTACTCCTTTAACCTTCATTGTATTTTCTCTTGGCGTAACGGATAGATATCTAACAGAATTACCTAATCCCCCTGAATATGGATCTTCATATCTAGCATTTTCTAAACCTTCAATCTTTCTTAACTTTTCTAATGGATAAAAAGATGTCATCATCTTAGCATGACCTGTATCTAATAATATAATATTTTCACCATATTCCTTCAAAGCATATTGTTGGCAAACCTTTTTTGATAGTTTATCCATTTGTATATCTTCCTTAGGTATAGACAATATTACTACCCCATCTTTTTCTAAATCATTTTTTATCTTAGGGCTTAAAGAATCTTTGCTTAATTTACAAGAACCGCTAAAAGCACCATAAGAACCATCTTTTTTCATCCCCATTATATCATTAACTCCTGCTTTTTGGCTAATACTAACCCTTGGCCCAAATGAAGGGCATCTTAATATGCACATAGCACACCCATTCCCATATTTAAGACAATTACCCATAGGTCCAGTAGAGCCAGTAGTATCAATAAAAACATCTCCATAGATTATTTCACCATCGCTTAATATTATTCCTTTTATTTCTTTATCTTCCATTATCACATCTATGGCTCTTCTTTTTAAATTCACCTCTATTCCCATAGATATAAGTAGCCTTCTAACCTCTGGTTCAATCTTAGTTACATCATATAGATAAGCATGTTTATGTCCAGGAAAGTCAATGTTTTTGTGTATAGAAAATCTATCTGTGATTTCAAATAATTCCTTTGCTCCTAAGAAAATATTCTCTTCGGCAGCAGTAAACCGTCCATTATTTCTCATTATTCCACCTACATTGCCTAGCCCTATTAACATATCAGTTCTCTCTATTAGAGTAACATTAGCGCCTAATTTTCTTGCAGCAATACTTGCAGCAACCCCTGCCCAACCTCCACCTATTATAACCACTGTATTCATTAAAACACCCCATTTCAATATATATTTTTAGGATCTATCATAGTCTTACAGGTTTTTATTCTTTCTCCGTCAATTGTCTTTCGAATGCAAGAACCACATATTCCTTCTCCACAACAAAAGATATTATTATTTGTAACAAATAATCTAATATCTTTTCTATTTTCTTTTACTATAGAGGCAACTTCTCTATGCAATATTTCAGCGCCAGCGCTGATTATTACATCAATATCATTATCCTTTATAATTTTCTCCAATTTTTTTCTGCCTTCATTTGATAATAAATTAATATTTTCTATAAATATGTTCTCGCCTGAAATATAATTGAGAATATACAAGGAGTTAATTTTCCCTTTATCTAAGATTAAAGTTATTTTATTACCTTTGTTAATTAATTTCTTTATTGGTAATAAAATCGAAGATTGACCAATGCCTCTTGCTATTATTAATACATTAGAATTTTCTATATTTGATAATTTGTAATCCCCAACTATTCCATTCCAATACGGGCCTCTTACCGTTAATTTATCCCCCAATTGAAAGTTTTTTGTTTTTGGGCCTAACTCCTGATAAACAATATAGGCATAATTTTCATCCAAATCGAATATTGACATAGGTGTTTCATAATAGTGATTGAACTCAGGCCCCTTAATGAAAATATATGAACCTATTTTATTTAGTTCTTTCAATAATTCTTTATCTAATTGTATTTTCATTAAAAATAGATTTTCTTCTAAAAGGACCCTTTCTATTATAACTCCAGTAAAAGTCTTCCTTAAATCACAAGTTTCTTTATTTTGCATAAAGTACTCATACATAATGCAAATTCCGTTCCAATTACAATCACAAAACTCTTTACCGCTGAGCTGAGAACAAGAAATACAATCCATAGTGCTAGCTAGATTGCAGGGGCAATAACTACTTCCCGCATCTATACAATTGTATAATTTAGCCATATATTATACCTCCTAAATTATTACTTAATATATAGCATATTTATATTCATGTTCTTTGGTTACAAAATAAACAAAGGTTTCTATGATATTAAATATTTTCTATCAAAGAAACCTTTGTTTAAAGTTGTTTGTAAAAAATTTATTTTTTTAAGTTTTTTAAAATCTTTTCTATTGGACTTAATTTTCTAATATTCTCTTTAGTAATAAGTTCCTCTTCATGTATTAATTTTCCGTCTAAGTATACGTTTATATTACCTACAGTCTCGCCTTTAGTTATGGGTGCCCTAAGTATATCAACTATATTTACATGTATCTTAATCTGCTCCAATTCTTCTTCTCTTAATGGATATAAAAATGAGCCTTTAGTAACTATAGGTACATAATCTTTTATCCCACCTACAATAGGAGCTTTGCTAATATATTGATCCTTATCAAATATTACATAGTCTTTGAAATTTTCAAACCCATAGTTCATAAGGGTATAGCAATCGTTAAACCAATTGCCATCATTCAATACTACAGATATTAGCTGTGTATCATTCCTTGTAGCACTTGATACCAAACATCTGCCTGCTCTTTTGGTATAGCCAATTTTAACTCCATCTCCACCTTCGTATTCCCATAAATTATTGTTCTTATTATAAAATATATTGTTTTTATCCCTATTAGCTTTCCATATCTTTGTTTTTGATATTTCTTTAAATTCTTCTTTTTTCATAGCCTCTCTTGTAATTAATGCTAAATCATAAGCTGTGGTATAGTGATTGTCATCATGAAGACCATGGGGATTCATAAAATTTGTATTATTAGCACCTATTTCTATAGCTTTCTTATTCATCATATTAATAAACTCTTCTTGGGTTTCTCCAATAAAGTTTGCAATTGATACTGCAGAATCATTCCCTGATCTCAACATTAAACCGTATAATAAATCTTCTAAAGAGATAACTTCTCCTTCATAAAGATATATACTGGATCCTTCTATGCCAATCTCATCTCTTTTTATTTTAACTTTATCGTCTAATTCTCCATTTTCTAAAGCTACTAATGCTGTCATTATCTTTGTTGTGCTAGCCATTGGTAATTTTATATGAGGATTATATTCTAAAAGCACTCTTCCAGACTTAGAATCTATAAGTATAGCCGCTTGAGCACTAATGCCTGGCTTTTCACAATAAGAATACCCATTTGTTAAAAAAGTTATTATTAAAATTAATAAGAATATCTTTTTCTTCAAATTGTTTCCTCCCATTATGGTAAAGTAATAGAAGCAGAATCCTTATCTGCTTCTTAGTGAATATTAATTCCATCATTATCTAAATTGCTAGAAGGTTTAGTTTTATCCTTACTTACAGCTTGTTGTATATTATCTGTTACTTTTGTCATAAAATCAAATAAACTACTTAAAGCCGTATTACCTTCATCTACTGTTAATAGCTTAATTTGTTCATTTCCTACGACTATAAAACCAACTGGTTGTACTGAAACCCCAGCCCCACTCCCTCCTCCAAAAGGCAGCCTCTCATCAGATGCAATTTGTTCCTTGGCATTTTTGTTTTTATTAAATTCGGTGCCCCCTGATGCAAAACCAAAGCAAATCTTAGATACTGGAATAATAACCAATCCATCAGATGATTGTACTGGATCTCCAATTATAGTATTTACATCCACCATTTCTTTTAAACTATCCATTGTAGTTTTCATTAACCCTTCTATTGGATGCTCTGTCATTTTCTTCACCACCTTTATATAGTTTTAAAGACCTAATCCATACAGTAATAATATAAACCATTTTTATTTTTATTATGCAAACAAAGCTAATGTCCAATTGGTTTTCATTAAATATAGGTGTTACGTCAATATCTATATTATCTATTTTTTTATTTGTTAAAATAAAGCTAACAATAATACTTTTAAAGTTCCATAAGATTCCATATATTATACTCACTAAAAAAGCATCGGTCAAACCAATTTTAGTATTCCAGCTAATATTTTCAAAAATGGATTTATCCCATATATAATCAATTAATCGCCTATATTGTGAATCTTTTATAATTGGCTTTATACTATTAAGAGTATTAAATTTATTATTTTCCCTTTTGTTTTTATCAAATGGATACAGCTCAGGCTTAAATAATCCAAATAGATAAGAGGTTGAAATATTTAATCTGCTATTGTCACTACTATATGTATATTTAATTTCAAATTTGACAGGTAGATATAGAAGGGAAAAAAAGAATATAGGTATAAGGACTAGTAGGTATTTCATGGTTTCACCTCTATAATATTTTCAAATTTACTATTATTAATATCTTTCCAAAAAATAAAAGAATAATACATCTTTTGTATTATTCTTTTAAATCCTAGATTTCTTGTTCTTCAATCTTAAAATCCTTAAGAGGCGGTAAATCACTTAAACTTTCTAAACCAAAATATCTAAGAAACTCTTGGGTAGTACCATATATTATTGGGCGGCCTGTTCTTTCCAATCTTCCTTTTTCTTTTATTAAGTCTTTATTTAATAAAGTTTCTACAGCTTTATCACATCTAACTCCCCTAATTGCCTCTATTTCATTTTTCGTAATAGGTTGTCTGTAGGCAATTATTGATAAAGTTTCTAAAGCAGCAGTAGAAAGGCTTTTAGTGTTTTTTTGTTGTGATAATTTAGAAATCCATTGATAATGTTCTGGCCTTGTTGATAATTGATAGTTATTTATTACTCGGATTATTTGCAATCCTCTTCTATTGAAATCAAATTCATCTATCATCTCGTCAAGTGTTTCTTCTATTTTTTTTTCATCTATCTCTAAAATAGTTGATATATCCTTTAGGGACAAGGGATCCCCCCAAACAAATAATAATGCTTCTATTACTGCTTTTAATTCTCTTTCATCCATCAATTAAACACCCTTTTCCTCTCTCCTACTAATTATAATATCTGAAAAATTATCTTCTTGATAGATTGTAATATATTTCATTCTTATCAGTTCAAGTAAAGATAAAAAGGTTACGACTATCTCTTTGCGATTAGAACTTGCATCAAACAAACTGCTAAACTTAATTACTTCTTTTTCATTTAATTTTTCTTTAATCTTTTCTATGCATTCGTCTAATGTATACTCTTCTTTTTGAATTTCATTAATATTAATAGAACCTTGATTGTTTTTATTTTTTATTAGCAATTTATTTAATACCTTTACTAATTCATCTAAATCCATTTCCTCCAACTCTTTATCTTCTTCTACATAATATGAAAGCTCCTCTTTAGGTTTATAATATACTTTCTTTTGAGTCTCTTCAAATCCCCGCAATTCTTGAGAAACATATTTATATTTTTTATATTCAACCAACCTTCTAACTAGCTCTAGTCTAGGGTCTAATTCTTCCATTTCTAACTGTTCACCATGGTTTTCTTTCTTAACCTGAGGTAATAGCATTTTAGATTTTATTTCTAACAAAGTAGAGGCCATTACTAAAAACTCGCTGGTTACTTCTAAATCTAATTCTTCCATCTTGTTTATATAATCCATATACTGTTCTGTTATCCTATTAATCGGTATATCATAAATATCAATTTGTGCTTTATCAATAAGATGTAATAACAGATCCATAGGACCTTCAAAAAATTCTAAAACAACTTTATATCCCATATAAAAACTCCTAAATTAGCCTATTATTTTGACTAACATGTTCAAACTAAAGTCAATAAAAGGCCCCAATATTTTATCTATTGTATTTGTAACTATTAAAATTATTAATATGAAATATAAGTATTTTTCATATTTATAAAAAAAGTATTCATATTTAACAGGTAGTAAACTTGCTATTACCTTTGACCCATCTAACGGAGGAAAAGGTAGTAGATTAAATACTCCTAACATTATATTATACCATAACATAATTATCAAAACATTAAATAATATATTATTAGTTATAATACCTGATGATATAATAAATCCTACAATTATTGCCATTAAAAAATTTGAAAAAGGCCCCGCTAAAGATACTAATATGGTATCTCTTTTCCTATTCTTGAAATTTAACGAATTGATTGGCACAGGCTTGGCCCATCCAAACTTAAAAACTAATAAACAAATAAATCCTACTAAGTCTATATGTTTTAAGGGGTTTAAAGATAATCTCCCTGATTTTTTAGCTGTATCATCCCCTAATAGGTAAGCAACATACCCATGAGAGACTTCATGAATAATTATTGCCACTAATAAACCAGGTAAATTCAATAAAAATTTATATTTCATATTTTAACCTCTTTCTCATTAAAATTAGCATAACCTCGACCTAATAGCCGAGGTTTAATTATCTTTACTCTATTCTATAATGTTTTTGTAAAAAATACAAACATATATTATTCTATTTATTAATTAAAAGACTTTTAACCGTTTTTTTAAGCATTTCCTTAAATCCTGCTTTTTCTACATTGGTTTTGGAAACCAATTTAATATTATCCATTTCATTACCATCAATTTTAACCACCAAATTACCTATTGCTTCCCCTTCTTGTATTGGGCTTTCAACAAATTCAGGCAATAATATTTCCTTTTCCATATTTCCACCCTTACCTTTAGGCAGCAGTATGTAGCTATCTCTTTCTAATGCTGCTTCTATATATTCCATATTTCCTTTATGGACTGGGACTTTTCCAAATACATCACCTTTTCTACCTACAGGTATAGAATCATAATTTGCAAATCCATAATCTAAAAGCTTCATGCTTTCTTCAAATCTAATTTTAGAAGTTTCACTACCTAATACAACTGCTATTAGTTGTAAATTACCTCTTTTAGCTGATGCAGAAAGACAAAATCCTGCTTCATTGGTAGAACCAGTCTTTATTCCTGTAGTACCTTGGTAGTCCTTGATTAAACTATTTGTGTTAACTAAACTTGCTATCTTATCTTTTTTCTTTCCTACTTTCATTTCATCCATATAAACAGTTAACCAATCATGAATTTTCTTATGTTTTAATAGTTCTTTAGACATTAGTGCTACATCATGGGCTGATACATAATGGTCCTTATGAGGTAGTCCTGTTGAATTTACAAAATTAGTGTTTTTCATGTCCAGGGATTTTGCTTTTTCATTCATCATTTTCACAAAAGATTCTTCACTCCCAGATATATGTTCTGCTAAAGCCACGGCAGCATCGTTAGCAGATCTTAAGCAAATAGCTTTAAATAGATCTTCTACGGTTTGAGTCTCTCCCTCTTCAAGCCAAAGTTGACTTCCCCCCATTCCTGCTGCATGGGCAGATATTCTTACTTCATCAGATAGCTCGATTTTCCCACCTTCTAATGCTTCCATACCTAATAGAAGGGTCATGATTTTGCTAATGCTTGCAGGGGGTAGCTTATCATTAGAATTCTTTTCATATATCACCTCGCCTGTATAATAGTCTATAAGGATAGCAGACTTTGCATTTATATTAAATTCTTCTTCAGCAAAAGCGCCTGCTATAAAAGTAAACAGAAAAATGGGCAATAAAATTACTGTGACAATTCTCTTATCCACCAAATTACCTCCCATAAATATATTTACTTTTATATTGTCCACTTAACCGCTATTTATACAATCCATAGTGGGTCTTCTATTACTTTCCAATGTAATAAATTCCACATTATATGTTAGCCTATAATTAGAACAAAATAGGTTATTTCACAATGATTTTATGATAAAAGCCAAAAGCCTGAAAACCTTATTATATCTAAGATTCAGGCTTTTCTTGCTTAGGTCTTGCTGCAAAAATTAATTTATAATTTAAACTTGAAGATTTATTAATAAAACTAATTTAACTGGATATCATTTATTAATACTCCTAATGGTATGAATAAATAGATTAACATCAAAGCTGCAGCTATGGTACCTGTATCATTAAATAAGAATACAACTATTCCACCTAATAAAATTATAATAAACCCCTTAAACAAATTGGTATAATCCTTACGAATTTTAGCTAAAGCTTCGCTCTTATATTTATATAATAAAATCATTAAAATAATTTGCATAAATAAAATGATATTCCATGAAGCATGAAATAGATTCCAGAAAACTTGTTTTAATTTAGTGCCAATTATTTCAAAAAGTTTACTTAAGCCGCCTGTTGTTAAAGACATTAATGCCTTTCCCGCATGGGTGGGGTTTGGATTAAATAGAGCATCTAATCCAGCTAATACAATAATGCCTATAATAACCCCAACCATCATAATGACTATTTTCTTAAAAGAAAATTTTTTGTCTGAAATTATTAGTATTGCTAATAAAACAACTATTGCAGCAGACAATGTTCCACCCATATTAGCACCAAAAAAAGGACTAAGAGCTATTATCACCAAAAACATATAAAAAAGTATAGATATAGTCATAGTAGGTTTTTTAATTTTGTATAGCTGAAATAATGAAAAAAGTCCCAATAAAGTGGAGCCTAATAATATGCCCATATAATCATTACCTATGCCGTAAAATCTACCACCTGCAATAGCATCTGAGCCTAAAGGAGAAATAATCATCAATTTTTTTATAAAGTAAATATCTACCATTATAAATATACTAGTTGCCAATCCTAAAATAGACATAGCCATTAAATTTTGACTAAAAATTTTATTTAAAATATAAGCTATAACAAAAGCAATACCAAAAACATAAATAATATCCAAAATTATAAATTTATAACCAAATAGTGAAACAGTCATCATGGTTAAAGGTGTTGCCATTATAGTTAAGCTTAAATAATTTAGAAATTTATTAGAAAATCCTTTCCATTTTGTAAATTGAGGTAAATAAAATCCAATTAAACATATACCTACTAAAATAATAAAAATCCAATGGAAAACCTTGCGGTACTTTCTTATATATAAAAATTGTGCTTGATTGTTAAGAAGAGTATGTGTTGATTCCTCACTATGTACTGCCTCCATTGGTTCCCCAATAAAACTTTTAGTTTCAACAGCATTAAAGAAATTGAGTATAGTAGGCACAAAATCAAAATTTGTAACCAAACCCTCTCTACGAGTAGTCTTTGAGGTTAGTAATCCTTTTTCAGTATTGCTTCCCGACATAATAATAGGGGTTAAAGCAAAGTTGCCTTCGTTTGTCATTTCCTTGGAGGGATTAGGACTTATCACCATAAATAATGCATCCTTTAAATTTACCTTTTCCATAACTTCCCCAAGGAATAAATCAGCTCGCTCAATGGCCTTTGTTGTTTGCTTTTTCACAGCAAGTTCCGTAGCTAATCGATCATTTTTTTGAACCCTTACAGTATCTCCATAATCTATAAATAATATATCTACATTAGGTAAAATACGTTCTACTTCCTTTAAAAGTTTATCTGAATTTAATCTAATACCACCTAAGACATTAGTATCAGCAATTAACAAATTAGAATCTATATAACCAAAAGGAATTACACCATTTTCATCCATAGCTAACATAGTGGCTTCTCTAGCCGATGTATCATAATCACTATTTCCCACAATCCCAATTGAAAGATTGTTTTCCTTAGCTATTTTGCCTAAAAGTCCAATTTGATTATTAGGCGTAACATCTGTTGCAGTTTTTTCTATATCTCCAATAGCAATATTTATTATTTCACCCTCTGGAGTAGCTTTTCCTGTATATGATTTATAAAGATCACTTGCAGTAATATATTCAGATATTAAACTATTGCCTGATATATAATCTGGTAAAGGAAACATCTCATCCCTAGAGAAAGCTAATCCACCTTTAGTGGAAGCCAAAGTTCTTGTTCCCATACCCAGGCTAAGATATGTACTTCCCCTATTTGATATACTTGACTTTGCTCGAGTATTCATAAGTCCAATAGCTCCATTTTCTAGCAGCATGTTTATGTTTGGAATATCACTATTAAGCATATCTTCTAAACTAATCTGGTCTAATATAAGTATAATAGCCTTTTTATCTCCATCAGCATTAGCCTTTGAAATTGGCATGCCTAAAACCAGACATACGGCTAAAGATAAAGTAAATATATATTTAAAAATAGGCCTCCAATTTTTTTGCAATTTGATGTTCCTCCCTTAAAATAATTTTCATAATACAATTTAAAGGACTAATGGCAAAGTAGAAAAACTTTAAATTATATAATGAAACTTTCATCCACAATATTCTAATATATATGATCCTAAAAGTCAATTTTACTAATTCCCTAGATTTAATGAATTATTCTTATAATAATTATATAAATAGGCAGCAGTTTACTGCCTATTCCTAATCCATTATTATTTTAACACCTAATATGTTTTTAATCCCTTTGTTTCTTGGAAATTTTTTGTAATTATGCTGCTTAAAAAAGCATCCTAAAATCCTTTTTGATTTTAAGATGCTTTAAACTTAATATAACTCAACTCCATTTTTGGTAACCAATCCATATACTAGTTTCTTAGCCTTTTCATTTTTATCGCCAATAATATATAGATTTCTAAGTTTTTCTCTAACTTCTTTAGCCTTAGCCATATCATTAGCATGTACATAAGCTAGAGTATCTCCGATATCAACTTTATCGTCAACTTTTTTATTCAATACAATCCCTGCCGATAAATCAATAACTGAAGCCATAGTCTCCCTTCCTGCTCCTAGCGTTAAAGCACATTTGCCTACTTCTTCAGCATTCAATGATTTTACATAGCCTTTTTTATGACTTTCCACACTAATAATATGATTTGCTTTAGGAAGCAATTTTACATTTTCAATATATTTTATATCTCCACCTTGATATTTTACTAATTCAATAAATTTATTGTATGCAGCTTTAGACCTTATAGTTTCTTCTAATATTGCTCTTCCTTCTTTTCCATCTTTAACCCGTTTTGATAACAATAATAATCTAGTGCCTAATTGAAGACAAAGTTCATATAGATCCTTAGCTCCATGCCCTTTTAATGTTTCTATAGCTTCTTTGACCTCTAAAGCATTACCAACGGCCATACCCAAAGGTTCATCCATATTAGTAATCAAAGCTATTGTTTCCCTGCCATATCCCGTTCCTATATCTACCATTTCTTCTGCTAATCTTATTGCATCATCTATGTTTTTCATAAAAGCACCACTGCCTACCTTTACGTCCAAAATAATTGCATCTGAACCTATAGCAAGCTTTTTACTCATTATACTACTAGCAATTAGTGATATATTCTCAACTGTAGCAGTAACATCTCTTAAAGAATAAAACTTTTTGTCTGCTGGAGTAATATTAGCAGTTTGACTGCATAAAGAAATATTTATCTTATTTGAATTATTAATAAATTCGTCGGTGGTCAATTCTACTTTAAAGCCCTTAATGGATTCTAATTTATCTAATGTTCCTCCGGTATGTCCTAAGCCTCTTCCAGACATTTTAACAAAAGGAACACCACAGGCTGCTACCATTGGCCCTAAAATTAAAGTCGTAGTGTCCCCTACTCCTCCTGTTGAGTGTTTATCAACTTTTATTCCTTTTATTTTAGATAAATCAACCGTATCTCCAGAATTAATCATAGCTCTAGTTAAGTCGAGGGTTTCTCTTTTATTCATTTTGTTAAAAAAGATTGCCATAAATAAAGCAGATATTTGATAATCAGGAATTTGTCCATTGGTATAGTTTTCAACAAAGTAATTTATTTCCTCTGTAGTAAGCTCTTCTCCATCTCTTTTTCCCTTAATAATATCATAAATCCTCATATCTTTCACCCCAATTACATATTATCTAATATTCCAATAACTAGGTTTTCAAACTTTTCTTTTACCATTAATGAAGTTTCTATTACCTCTTCATGGTTTAATGGTTTGTCTAGTATTCCTGCAGCCATGTTAGTTATACATGATATACCCAATACTCTAATATTTTGATGAGAAGCTGCAATAACCTCTGGTACCGTTGACATACCTACGGCTGATGCCCCTAAAATCCTAGCTAATTTTACCTCTGAAGGAGTTTCATATGTAGGACCAGTAAACCACATATATACGCCTTCTTGTAGTGGTATATTAAGCCTCTTTCCTACATCTTTAGCCAAAGCTATCAATCCTTTATCATATACCCTAGTCATATCTACAAATCTTGGTCCAAGTTCATTGTAGTTTTTGCCAATCAATGGGTTTTGTCCTGTAAAGTTAATATGATCACTAATAATCATCAAATCTCCAGGAGAAAAGCTCTCATTAACTCCACCTGCAGCATTAGTAACTATCAAATTTTCTATTCCCAATTCTATCATAACCCTAACTGGAAATACTACTTCACTTAAGGGATATCCTTCGTAGTAATGAAATCTTCCTTGCATAGCAATTACATTTTTACCTCCTAAGGTACCAATGATTAACTGTCCCTTATGGCCTTCTACAGTTGATACAGGAAAATTTGGTATGTCTTTATAATTAATTGTTATAGGATTTTCTATTTTTTCACCTAAACTTCCCAATCCTGAACCTAAAATCAAACCAATACTTGGTTTTTTCCTACATTTACCTTTAATATAATTTACACTTTCATTAATCTTTTCCATATAGTTCATATTTTTACCTCCTATGCCCTAGGATGTGATTTTTCATATACATCCTTTAGCTTTTTTTTGTCGGTTGCAAAACAGTACATCTGAGTTGTAGAAATATCAGAATGTCCAAGCATTTCTTGAACGGTCTTAATATCTGCACCATTTTGCAACAAATGAACAGCAAAAGAATGTCTTAATGTATGGGGTGTTATCTTTTTATCAATCTTTGATTTAATAGTATATCCTTTAATTATTTTCCAAAACCCTTGCCTAGTTAATCTATTGCCATTATAATTTAAAAACAATGCCTCCTGTTCTTCACCTTTTAAAACTTCACATCTATAATTATCAATATAATTGTTTAAACACTTTAAAGCAACACTTCCAATAGGAACTACCCTTTCATTTGCAAAAGATTTATCTAAATATAAATAACCTAGTTTTAGATTAAGATTATCCATATTTAGCGCAATTATTTCAGAAACTCGTATACCCGTAGCATATAAAAGTTCTAACATGGCCTTGTCCCTGATTTCTTTAAAATTGTCCTTACATGGTTGAGAAAGTAATATATCTACTTCCTCCTTAGTTAAAATACTAGGTAATTTTTTTTCGCATTTAGGTGAACGAAGATTGTGAGTAGGATCTTCTTTTATTAAATTATTATTCAATAAATATTGATAAAAGCACCTAATAGAAGCCAGGTTTCGTGAAATGGTAGAGGTAGCTTTACCATCTTTTTGTAATTGCATCAAATATGTAATAATAATGGTTTTATTTACTATTATAGGATCCTTTATATTATTATTAATCAGATATTCATTAAATTGCATTATATCCCTAACATAAGCCTCCAATGTATTTGGTGTTAATTCCTTTTCATTTCTAATATAATCCATATATTTCTTCATAATTATTTCAGACATAGTTGATCTCCTTTATTAATGATTTTATATACTTATTCAACAAAGGTTTGTTAATTCCCTCTAAAATAATAATATTTCTCATTACTTGAAATGACCTGATAGCAGCCGTAGAAAAATTGGTGATATATAAGCCTCTATTAGGGAACCTATTAAAACAATAATTGAAAAAAGCAATATTAAAATAGAATAATTAATAATATTTGGATATAAGCTGTTATTCCTCATCTTTAACTTTTTATTTTTAATACCATTAATTGAAAATGCCATTCCTATAGATGATATGGATATAATTCCTGGGATGATAAATAGATTTTGAGGCATTATTCCTAAAATCGAAAACATAAATCCTTTTATCCCATATTCATTAACTAAAAACCCTACTGTAAAACCTAAAGCAAATCCTCTAAATAAAACAGTCATTGGAATAATAGGTAATCCTAATACAATCATTCCTGTTATCCATATTAAACCTATGGTTTTAAAATTATCAATAATTGATTGTTTCAATATAGCTAAATTTTCAAAGTTACTGCCATCCATGGTCTTAAAAAAGGAGTTTAAAAAGGTTATTATTCCATCTTTTTGATCTGAATTTAATACTTTTATGGTTATTGCCCCTATTATTATCCCAATGGCAAAAATAATTGTAACAATAAAATAAATAATAAAATTATCTTGAAATTGTTTAAATAACCATCTTTTAATTTTATTGAGCAATGATAAATCCTCCCTTCATTTGATACAAGCCCTATATGAAATACTATGCTTTTTAGGAAGATATTATCACTTCTTATTTATAATGCATAAAGAGAGATTATGATTTAAAAATCCTAATCAATTCTTTCCTTCTTTTGGTTTATATATTTTTTAGCGTAAAGAATACCAATTATAGTTTTACTATCATTTATTTCTCCTTTTTTAACCATATCTACAAGATCATCTATTTTTATTTTTACTATCTCTATATATTCATCATTTTCTGGATTAGCTTCCCCTTCTGATAATTCTGTAGCTGCAAATAAATACATCTTTTCATTAGAAAATCCAGGAGAAGTATAAAACTCAAATAAATATTCCATCTTGTTTGAAATATATCCTGTTTCTTCATCTAATTCTCTTAAGGCTGTTTCCCTAGGTTCCTCATTAATTTCAATTTTCCCTGCCGGTATCTCTAGCAGATTTTTTTCGACTGGTTTTCTAAATTGTTTAACTAAGACCATACACTCATCATCGGTTATTGGAATTATACCTACAGAACCAGGGTGTTCAACAATTTCTCTTTTTGAATATTTTTTGTCTGGCAATTCAACAGTGTCTATTCTTAAATTAACTATTTTTCCCTCATAAATTTTTTCTGACTTCATGGTTTTTTCCTCATAATTCATTAAAACATTCCTCCCCTATTTTAACACTTTTGCAACATAATTTCCTACTGCACCTAATGTTAAAAAAAACTCCCTATCTTCTTCATATCCTCTTCCCATAGTTGTAATAGCTAAATCAAAATTATTCATAGCGTCAATGATATTATTGCCTTCTTCATAAATAATCTCATGCTTCTTATCTATGTTTAAATTTTCAATTTGTCCATTAATTATATTTAATTTATATTCATCTAAAATAGGTATAATAACCTTCCCGGATGTTTTGGCAATTTCCGATAGAACTGTTCTCGTATGATGAGATATACCTATATGTCTTTCCCTAGCATCTTTAAAGCTAATTCGTGGGATAATAATAGGATTTCCACCTAAAGTATTGACAGCATCAATGATTTGTCCCTGTTCTATCCCGCTAAATCCATATTTAGTCCCCGTGCCTACTATTCCTGGTCCCATAGTTATTATAGTTACATTACCCTTTAAAATTTCTTTAGCTGCAATTAAGCCTGTATAAATATTTGTACATTCTAAATCTCCGCCGAATGCATGACCTATTGTAATAGTCTTCTCTATTAGATTCTTTCTTTTCAGTAATTTCACCGTGTTACTAAAATATATAGGTAATGAGCCTCCATCAGTCATTATATAGTTAATTTTAATATCTTTATTAAGCCATTTTAACATTGCTGCTGTTGGCCCAAGCATACTATGTAATGAACCAATAATAAATATATGATTATCTAAAGATTTAAAGTTCATATAAACATCATGATAGGGGCTATCCTCTTCTTCAGCTGCCAAACATCGTATTTGCTGTGGGGTATAACGTAGTTTCATAATATGCCCCTTGCCTTCAAGCCTTTTATCTTCATTGCTATAATTAAATATTATAAAATGACAACCGCCTGTTCCTAAAGATAACTCAACAGCAGTGGTATTTAATATGACAATATCCCCTACTTTTATATTACCAGTTAAATCATTATAGTTAATTGCTAAAGCCTCGTCTCCATCAATATCTACCTTAACCCATGAAACATGATAATCTTCTTCATTTATCTCAATTACCTTAGCCTTCTTATAACTTAACAGGTTAATCCCTCCTATCTGCCTAAATTATCTAAAAAATTTAGTATTTTGTTATTTTCAATAACCTTAGAGAAAGATATTTTTTCAGCCATTATATGTATAACTATCAAAATAAATAAATAAATAGATTTTCCAACTAGGCCATGTGTAAGTCCACAATATACCCCCAATGTAATGCCTAATACATTAGAACCTACATCCCCCATCATAGCTTTCGCTTTTAAGTCTAATGGAAAATATACAACTAATATGCCATAAAATGAATATAAAAGAAAATTATATTCATTTACATTGCCCGTAAACAACATCATTATGGAAAGCAATATAAACACCTTTATTGATCTACCAGGTCTCAAATCAAATAAATTTGTTAAATTAGTGAATAAGGATATAAGCAAGGTGTTTATTATAATATCAACTGGGTTTTTGGATATTATAATTGAAATAAATAGAGCTATAAAAAAACCAATTCCTGCCTTTATGCCTCCAGTTGTCAGCACACCTTCAAAAAAAGATTTTATGTGCCCTTTAAATCCCTTTACATTCTTATCGCCAATTAAATCATCTAAAAGCCCAACCATACCCATCAATGTTAAAGCGAATAAATAAGATATTATATATTTGGCTTTAGCTTTAGTTAGAAATAAAATTATACTTATACTAATTGTCTGGACAAATACAAACAACAAGCCCATACAAATTGGGATTTCTTCTTTTTTATAATTTAATCCTAATGTTTTACTCCTAGTTAGCATATTAAATATCATAGGGACTCCAACAAAAGATAAAATCATGCTAATTATAAAACTTAAAAGCCCAATGAAATTCATTTTCTCACCCTCTAAAGAACATAATAACCAAGGTTTTTAATATATCAAAAAATTGTTTCCCTCTATGCCTAAAACCCTTAAAATTTCTATCTGTATATCTATGAGTCATATTAACTGGTACTTCTTTAAATGTAAAATCATTTTTTAAAGCTTGAATAGTCATAGCCACCTCTATTCCATATCTATTAGGTATATAGTCTATAACATCCATTACTTCTTTTTTATAAACCCTTTGCCCAGAAAGGGAAGTATCTATCTCCTTCTTTGTATAAAAATATACCCCTTTTTTAGCCAATCTTTTTACTAGCCCAAATCCTCCTTTGGTATGAGTATTGGATAATCTAATAGGAAACTTGGCTATAGTAAAATCTACCTCTCCTAAAACAACGGGATAAATTAATTTTTCTACTTCAACACTGGTGGATTCCAAATCTCCATCAACAAATGCAATATAATCATACTCTTTTTCTTTTATTGCTTTCTTCATTGCAAATCCTTTACCTTGGTTTTTTGCTAAATTAATAAAAGACACATCAAGTTTGTTTACTACCTCAACTGTATTGTCAATAGAACCATCATTTACAATTAAAATCTCATCTATTAAGTCTATTTTCTTCAATCCTTCTATAGTATCTACAATCTTATCTGCTTCATTATATACAGGCACTACTGCCAATACCTTACCGTTTTTCATACTATCTCTCCTTAATTACTCTAATACAGATAACTTTAAATTAGGAACCAGTTCTTCAGCTGTTTGTTTGATTCCATAATGGCCAGGTCTGCCTTCCATAGCTAATATTAAAGAAACTTTACCCATTGTTGTATCTACATTATCAACAGTACTTATTTTAAATCCTTTATAAGCTTCCATATAAGAATAATTTGCCTTTAACTTTTCAATGCCGATTACTGCTTTATTCATATCTTTACATACATCTACTATAGTTTTATCCACTAAAGTTATTCTATTCCTATCTTCCTTTACACTACCTCCAGCAATTATAACATAATCTATAGGTTCGTCAATAGTACCGACTAAATCCATAATTCTACTTTCTTCCAATTTCTTTACTAAGATTGATTCTTCTCCAGTTATTATGGATTTTGCTATTTCATTGGCAGCATTTGTTATTAAATTGCTATTTTCTACTGAAATATTCAACTCATTATAAATATTCTTTAATGTCCCTTTGTCCATAATCTTATCAGTTATAGTGGCTACATTGACGACATTGGCACCTGCAACCTCTAATATTTGTCCTATTCCTGAATACATATAATCGTCCTTTGTTTCAATAATTGCAATTTTTTTGCCTTTCAATTTATCTTTGATGATTTCTTCATAAGTTGAATCTATAAAATGTTTATAGTTATCATTTTTAGCCTCAATTTCTTTTATTGTTAGTTTTAAGTCTTGGTTCTCAGATTTTAAAAAATCAAAACTCTCTTCTAATTTACCTACTATATCATCTTTTTGTTCAACTAAAAAGCTCTGAGTATCAAGGGTAAACCCTATATATATTCCAATACCTAAAGCGGCAAATATTGCAACGATAGATATCACATAAAATTTCATATTTGGTATCAAAATAACTCCTCCTTTACAGTCCTAACATCATTTTAATTCTAATTTTAAATAGAACCGCTAATTCTCTCATCAATGGATGCATACAAGTTATTACAACAATAGGTATTAAAGCCGCTATGGCTATCCCAGCTACATATTTTAACTTAAAGCTACTATGATAAAGCTTGTTTACCCCTTTAGCATCTACTAGCCTAGAACCAACTTTTAGCCTAACTAAAAATGTACTAGACATTCCAGGTCTACCTTTTTCTAAAAAATCTATCATATTGGTATGAGTTCCAACAGCCACAATTAAATCTGCACCGTTTGCATATGCGAGTAAGAAAGCAATATCTTCACTAGTACCAGGTGCAGGAAACTTTTTTGCTTTTAATCCTAATTTTTCTACCCTTTCTAATCCAGGGGCTCTACCATCCGGATAGGCATGAACAATTATTTCCTTTACTAATTTCAAACACTTATCAGAAACACTATCCATATCCCCAACAACCATATCAGGGGTATACCCAAAATCCAATAAAGCATCTCCACCACCATCAACGCCAATTAAGATAGGATTTACTTCATCTATATATGATTTTATAGCCTCTAAATCCGCCTTGTAATCCTTACCCCTTACTACTACCAATACATGTTTACCTTTTATTTTTGTTTCTGTTTTAGGTATTGGGATTTTTCCTGTAACAAGACCTTTTTCTTTTTTTGCATATTCAAGAGTATTTTCTATAAAGCTTTCTAATTCTTTTTCAATATTAGCATAACCAACATTCAACAACTCTTCAATTTTATTTTTATCTAGCAGTTCACAATCCGCAATCTTATTTCCCTTATATATAATTTCATCTTCAATAATTTCAATAATATCCCCTTCATTGACTATATCAAATATATCCTTTTGTTTTGTTTCAAAGATAGGGATATTTGCATCAAGTAAAATTGAAGGCCCTTGATTAGGGTATTTACCACTTATGGTTTCTTCAACATTAATTATACATTTTACTTTTTTCTCCACTAGAGATAATGCTGCTACTTCATCTAAATCCGTATGAGCTATTAATGCTATATCTCCTGTCTTCAATCTCTTTGTCAAGTTTTTAGTCCTTTTATCCTTTTTTAATCTCCCTTTTATATGCATATAAATCCTCCGGCTTTTTCTATTCTAATATTATCTCCAACTTTTAGTATTATAATAACTAACCACCAAGTTTATTATAGCACAATATCATTAGGGATAAAAAGATAATCTAAAATGGACCTTACAAATATTTGTAAGATCCATTTTAGATTAAATACTTTCCTCTTCCATTTCCATTTCTAATCTTAATTTATCAGCAACCATTGCAATGAATTCACTATTGGTAGGTTTTCCTTTGTTGGTATTTACAGTGTAGCCAAATATCTTATTGATGGTGTCTACTTTGCCCCTTGTCCATGCAACTTCAATAGCATGTCTTATAGCTCTTTCAACCCTACTAGGTGTAGTATTGTACTTTTTTGCTATATTAGGATATAATTCCTTTGTAACAGCCCCCAATAATTCCATATCATCGATTACCATAGTAATTGCCTCTCTTAAATATAAATAACCTTTAATATGAGCTGGAACTCCTATTTCATGCATTATATTGGTGATTCTAGCTTCTAAACTTTTTGCTGAACTTATATTTACTGAATTGGATGTAGGTATTTTTATATAATCATTTTTTGTTATAGTTTCTGTTGTATTATCAGAACCTATAATTTGTTTTAGTCGCTTAATAAACACTTTAAAATCAAAAGGTTTAACCACGTAGTAATCCGCTCCCAATTCAATTGCTTTTTGGGTAATTTGATCCTGACCTACTGCTGAAAGGATCACAATTTTGGGAACCTTTTTTAGTTCTAATTTATTTATTCCTTCCAATACTCCCAATCCATCTAAATGTGGCATAATAATATCCAGTATTAAAATATCTGGTTCTTCCTCAGTAATCTTATCTAATGCTTCTAATCCATCTTTGGCTATACTCACCACTTCAAAATCCTCGTCCATAGATAAAAACTTACTTAAAATATCACAAAATTCCCTATTATCATCTGCAATCATTATTCTTGTTTTCTCCAACTCAATTACCCCCCGTTAAACTATTTATTTGTATAATTACTTATTCGACAAACAATCTTTGTTTCCTTCTATTTCAAAATAATTCTTTAATTTTTTTTATTTTATTTATAACACTTTTATTGAAATATGTAGATTAAAGACCCTTTGCTGCAAATTAAATAAAAAAAATCCAATGCAGCATAATTATATTTTAATTTCAACTTGTCCAACTATAATATATTTTTATTTATGAATTATTAAACAAAAATGATAGGCAATTGCCTATCATTTGATATTCTGAGCATATTTTTCATTTAGCTGATAACTTGGTTTTATTTGATCTAACATCCACTCTATATATATTCCATATCCTTTGGTAGGATCGTTAACAAATACATGGGTAATAGCACCAATTATTTTACCATCTTGTATTATTGGGCTGCCACTCATTCCTTGTACTATTCCACCAGTTTTTTGCAATAATCTTTTATCTGTTACTTTAATCGTCATACTTTTTTGGTTAGGAAATTGTTGAGGTTGTGCTTTTAATATTTCAATTTCAAATTTTTCTGTTTTATCATTATCTATCGTGGTTAATATATATGCTTTTCCTTCCTTTACTTCTTCCTTAAAACCAATTGGCAAAGCTTTTGCTTTATTGAATTTCATAAACTCATCAGTCATTACTCCATATATGCCATAAGGAGAATTTTTTACTATTTCACCTAATACATTTTCCGTTTCATAAAAGATTCCTCGAATTTCTCCTGGGCTGCCCCTTTTTCCTTGTTCAATATTTGCTATTTTTGCATTCATTATCTTCCCATATTCTACATTTAATAAATTTCCAGTATCCATATCTGTTATTCCATGGCCTAAAGCTCCAAAGATTTTGCTATCGTCATCGTAAAAGGTAAGCGTTCCAATACCAGCTGTTTTATCCCTTACCCATATGCCTAATCTATAGCAATTATCCTGCATACTTTTTATAGGAGCAACTTCTGTTTCGAATCTAATTTTATTTCTTTCAACAATAATTTTTACCTTAGAATCCTGTATTTGATTTAATAATTCAACCACATGCTCAGCATCTTTTACTTTTATATTGTTTATTTCCAGAATACTATCACCAGTTTTTATACCTGCATCCTTTGCTGGATTATACCTTTTCCCATCTATTCCAAGAACATCTGTAACTGCTACAACTAATACACCCTTCGTGTTCAACTTTACACCTATAGCATTACCTCCAGGGACTAGATACTCTCTATTAACCACATTTACATCAAATTTTTTTACGGGTATTAATCCTAAAAGTTTAAGCTGAAATTTTGCCTCCCCTGTATCTATACCATCTATTTTATAGGTTTTCTTTAACCCTTTAGTAAAATTTTGATTGTAAGTGGATTGTACTATTGTATCTTCATCATGCATTGCACTTAAAGAAAATGGAAATACCACATCAATACTTCTATTTTCTCCTCTTGCAATTTTTATTTCAGTTGGGCAATAAAAAGCACCTATCATTTGGATTGCATAAAAAAATAAAAATATTAAAACCAATAAAGAGATCTTTCTTCTTTCTTTATATCTACCCAAGTACAATCACTCTCCTAATTTTCCCTTTTTCGTGTTCACCTCCATAAAAATATTTTTTCGTAAATATAATTTAGCCTTTTTTCATCTTATTTATTCTCTAAAAAATTTATTTATTATGTCAAGTAAACTACAAATTGTTAAATCCTGCCAATTAAAAAAACACTTTTAAAAAATAAAGTGTTTTTTTAATTTATTTAATTCAATTTTTTTGACATCTCTAGCATTTCTTTTGCGTGCAGCTTTGTCGTATCTGTTAAATCTACCCCACCTAAAAGTCTTGATAATTCCTCTATTCTTTCATCATCATCCAACTTTCTTACTATTGTAGTAGTCTCCTCATTAACAGTCCTCTTTTCGATAACATAGTGAGTATCTGCGAGAGCTGCTATTTGTGGCAGATGAGAAATACAAATAACTTGATGATTTTTAGATATCATTTTTATCTTTTCGCCTACTACTTGAGCTGTTCTTCCGCTAATTCCAGCATCTATTTCATCAAAGATTAAACAGGGTATATTATCATAATCAGCTAAAATTCTTTTAAAGGCTAGCATTATCCTAGACATTTCTCCTCCAGATACAATTCTAGATAGTGGCTTTAATTTTTCACCTTTATTTGTAGAAATTAAAAATTCTATCTTGTCCAATCCTTTAGGTGTAAAATATTCTAATCTACTAAAATTAATTTTAAATACTACATTTTCCATATTTAATTCATTTAACTCTTTAGTGATTGATGCTTCAATACTTTTACTTAATATTTTCCTTATTTTTGTTATTCTATTGCAGCAATCCGTCAATTCAGTTTCAATAGATTTTATATTATTATTTATTCTTTTTATCTCCTTTTCATTATTTAACAATGTATTAAGCCTATCTTCTATTGAATCTCTATAATGGAGTATATCCTCTATTGTATTTCCGTATTTCTTTTTTAATGTATTGGTTGTATTAATTCTATCTTCTAAAAATTCCATTCTCTCTTCATCTATTCTTAAGCCTTCTAGGTAATCCCTCATATCTCTATAAAGATCCTGTAATTCAAAACTAATGCCTTCTATTATTCTATTATATTGTTTGAATTTATCATCATAGTCTTTAATACCATTTATCTTAGTTATAGTCCTATTTACATTATCAAGTATAGATATATTGTTATAATCAGTATTATTTATAATGTCTGCTACCTCGCCTAAACTATAACCAATTTCTTTTATATTAGACATTTTTGAATATTCTTTAATAACTTCTTCTTCATCATATTTTAATAAATCTGCATTATCAATTTCATTTAATTGGTATTTTAATAAATCAATTTCCCTATCCTTTTCAATGCTATTTAATGAAATCTCTTTTATTTTTTTCCTTTCTTTCACTAATTCATCATATTTATCTTTTACATACTCTAAAAGAGAACTTAATTCATTATCTCCAAAAGTATCTATTAATTTTATATGATTATCTACATTTAATAAAGATTGATGCTCATGCTGCCCATGAATATCTACTAAGTTAGAAGTTATGTTATTTAACATAGTTAATGTAACAGTCCTTCCATTAACTCTTGATACACTTCTACCATTACTATGTATTTCCCTCGAAATCAATAAATAATTATTTGGATCTACATCGATTCCATATTCCTCAAGTATTTCACTAATCTTAGCAGGATTTTCTAAAAAAAATAATCCTTCCAATGTTGATTTTTCACTTCCCGTCCTAACTAAGTCCTTACTAGCACGCTCCCCTAAAATCATGCTAATTCCCTCAACGATTATGGATTTTCCTGCCCCTGTCTCACCTGTAAGTACATTAAATCCTTTAGTAAAATTTATATTTAAGTCATTTATAATAGCGAAGTTACTTATGTTTAACTCAACTATCATATCTATACCCCCAGATTATTTCAATAAATTTTGAATATTCCCTAATGTGGATTCTGTTAAGTCCATTCGACTAACAGCTATAAATATAGTATCATCCCCCGCAATTGTTCCTGCTGCTCCTTCAATCTTAAAGTTGTCAATTGCTGAAGCACAAATTTGTGCTGCACCAGGTAAAGTCTTTATAACAATAATATTTTCAGCTTTGTCAACACTTAAAACAGAACTTTTGAAAACTTTAATCAATCTTTCATTAATGCCCTCATATTGGCTATCCATTGTCGCATATTTATACTTTCCACCAGAAGTAAGGACTTTAACAAGTCTTAGTTCTTTTATATCCCTTGAAATAGTGGCTTGGGTTATCTCAATTCCTCTTTCTAATAAATAATCCGCTAATTCCTCTTGAGTTTCTATTTCATAATTTTCTATTAGATCCAACATGATTCTCTGTCTAGTATATTTTTTCATCTTTTCCTCCCTTTACATTAGGAATAAGGTTGAACACCATTATTTCTATAAATATTCATGAGCCTCATCAACTATATTACAAATTGTTTTATCTCCAATAGTTTTTTCTTCTTTATCTTTAGTAATATATGATAAAAATTCAATATTACCTGCAGCACCTGTGATAGGTGAGTAGTCTAAATTAATAAGCTTCAATCCGATTGAATCACAAAATTCAACAATAGATTTTATAACTTCTTTATGAGTGGTTTTATCTCTAACTATGCCTTTTTTGCCTACCTTATCACGGCCAGCTTCAAATTGAGGCTTTATTAGGGCCACCATTTTGCCATTATCTGATAATAGTTCTTTAGCGACAGGTAAAACTAGCTTTAAAGATATAAATGACACATCAATGGATATGAAATCAACCATTTCACCTATATCCCCTTTGGTTACATATCTAATATTGGTCCGTTCTTTTACAATAACTCTTGGATCATTTCTAAGTTTCCAATCCAATTGGCCATAACCTACATCAACTGCATATACTTTCTTCGCCCCTCCTCTTAGCATACAATCAGTAAACCCTCCTGTTGAGGCCCCTATATCTATAGCAACTATTCCTTCTAAATCTAAACTAAAGCTTTCCATGGCTTTTTCTAGTTTTAATCCACCTCTGCCAACATAGATAAAAGGGTTTTTTTTAATAATAATGGGGCTATCTATATCTATTTTTTCACCTGGTTTATCTATTCTTCTATCACCAATAAATACAGTACCTTCCATAATAATTCTTCTTGCCTTTTCCCTAGATTCTACTAAACCTTTTTCAAAAAGCAGAACATCCGCTCTTTTTTTCCCCATATAATCTCTCCTAGATATTAATTTTATCATCATTATTGTTTTTATTGTTCTTCTTCTTTTTATCTGGTAATATATCTAATCCAAATTTTTTCCCTATAAAATTAAGCAACTTTGCTGTTTGAAAAATAATCTTTTCCGAATAAAGAATAGCAACTGATTTGCCAAAGGCCTTGCCCCCTACTGTAAAGGATGCAATCAACGAAGTTATAATAATGCTCAATACACTTCCATTTTTTATATCATAAATGCTTATAAGTTTATAGATAACTGTAGTCCCAACAGCACCACTGATAATACCACTAATATCACCAATTACATCATTGCAAAAATTAGATACTTGTCCAGCGTTTCTAACCAATTTTATAGCATATTTTGCTTCCTCAACTTTATTAGCTGCCATTGCATGAAAAGGCTTTTCTTCGGCAGTTGTAACAGCAATTCCAATAATATCAAAAAATATACCAATTAATATTATAATTATCAATATTATAAATGCTAGAAATATATCAAGGTTTTGGACTAAGGATTCTGTAATTATATTAAAAATTATTGCCATAATAAATGTCCATATAGTTATGACAATTACCCATCTCATATTATGCTTATCAGAAAAACTATCATCTTCCTTTTTCCCCATTTAAATTATTACCTCCAAATTTTATATGTGGCAAATATTCTAACAAAAACATTTTATATTGAAGAAAACTTTTAAAATCTATTTAAATCAAATTTTAGCAATACTTGATTCTCTATGAATTATAAAAGGCTGATAGCATCATGCTATCAGCCCATGAGTGGCAGTGTTTTAAGTAAATCTTACGGCTTTAGGTCCAGCAGGATTTCCCTGATAGAAACTGAATGTCGCCATAACAGCGGTTTCCCTTTAATTCTATCACTACTACGTCGCCATAAGTAGGGCTAGATTACCACTTAGTCCGCACTGTAATCCTCAATACACTTCTTCTATGAACAGTCTAGGAGTTTTCCTCTACAACCAGTCTAATCCTTAGCCTCTTTTGCAATATAGGTTTCGATAACAAAACTTAACTTACTTGGGCCCTTCATAAGAAAAGTCGAACTTATCATCTGCCCACACCACTCAAGGCAGGCTACTCTGTATACTTGTCATTATGCATACAGGTTTATCTTACCATGTCCCAAATGGTAAGTCTCCACGAAAGTAGGGTCAACGCCTGCATGCCATTGCAGATCGCCCCATCTTTCTTACTCCCAGCAACGACCCTCGACTGGGCGTCGCGAGCCGAAACCAGGAACTTCATCGATATGCCCTTCGACGGATTTTTAGCCCCGCCCTCGAGATTAGCTGTGCTGACTAGAATACTGTACCACTCTTAATTGTATTAATTATAGCATAATTTTTATAATTATTCAATCCTCGTTTTAATAACTTCTAGTAATTAAATCTTCTGTTAATGTTTTAAAAAATTTCGTATCCTTATTTTCATAGGTCGATAATATTTTTGTGGCTTTTTTGCTTAAATCATCCACCTTGTTTCTCGCTTCTAAAATATCATTATATGTAACATATGTTACTTTATTGATAAACTTATCTTCCTTTTCATCCAATATATCATCTCTTATTTGATAAGCCAATCCAAGATACAATCCAAAGGATCTAATGTTTTCAATTTCTTCCTCATTAGCACCACCTAATATAGCTCCTGATACAACAGATGCTTGGATTAAAGCTGCGGTTTTACATTTATACATAAATAATAATTTATCTTCATCCATGGAAATATCATTTGACAATAAATCTACTACTTGCCCACCTATCATACCATATATACCTGAATATTTTCCTATTTCATCCATAGCTCTTACGTGTTTTTTATAATCATCAGCTGTATTTGAGCTTTTTAAAGTATATTGAGTCATGGTTTCAAAGGCTAAGTTTAGCAATCCATCTCCAGCTAAAATTGCTATGGCTTCACCAAAAACCTTATGATTAGTTAACTTGCCTCTTCTAAAATCATCATTGTCCATTGAAGGCAGATCATCATGAATTAAAGAATAAGTATGTATCATTTCAATTGCTAAAGCAAAAGGAATAGCCTCTTCATAAGTCTCGCTAAACATTTCACAACTTTTTAATAGTAAAATAGGCCTCAGCCTTTTTCCCCCAGTAAATAAACTATAATTCATAGCCTCAAATATTTTTTCTTGATAGCCTGCTTTATTTTTTAAAGCCTTCTCTAATTCTTGGTCAATTACCCCTTTAGTCTCTTCAATTATATCTTCTAATATCATAAAACTATACCTCCATATGAAAATCTTCCTCTTCTAAGTTTCCATCCTCGCCTTTAAGCAGTATTTTTATTTCTCCTTCTACATTATTTAATATTTCACTACAATATTTATATAATGCTACTCCTCTCTTAAACTTCTCTAAGGATTCATTTAATGGAAGGTCTTCCTTTTCTAAATTCATTGATATATCTTCTAATTCCTTAATTGCCTCTTCATAGGTTAATTCATTTTTATTCATAATAAAACTCTCCTTTATTAATTTTAACCACCTTAGCCTTTATCATACCATCCTTCATTAAAAGATTTATTTCTTCGTCAATGCTTACATTGTCTGTACTAGTAATCATATTCTTATTTTGATCTAAAATAATACTATATCCCCTGTCTAAAGAGGATGTCGGATTCATGAAACTAAGTTTAGTATATATATTGTTTAATTTATCTTTCTGATTTTTTAGTTTTGTTTCCATAAAAAAGTTAAGTTTTCTAAATAAATTATCCTGTTCTTGAATTTTTTCTTTAAGTTGATTAAATGGGCTATAATAATTCAAACTTCTTTTTATGTATTCTAATCTTATGTTGTAATCATTTATTATATAATTGTAATTTTTACTTAGCCGAGCAAATTTTTCTTCTAGGCTTTCTTTTAATTTACTTAATTCTGGAGTTGCTAATTCAGCTGCTGCTGAAGGAGTAGGCGCTCTTAAATCAGCAACAAAATCTGCTATAGTAAAATCTGTTTCATGACCTACTGCTGATATGATAGGCTTTTCCATATTGTATATAGTTCTTGCTACAGATTCATCGTTAAAAGCAAATAATTCTTCCATAGAACCTCCACCCCTACCTGTGATTATCAAATCTATATCATCTATACTATTAAGGTAGGTTAAACCTTCGCATATTTCCTTTGGTGCTTGTACACCTTGTACTAATACTGGATATATTAAAATATCAGCTAATGGAAATCTTCTTTTAATAACTGTTATTATATCTCTAATTGCTGCTCCCGTGGAAGAAGTTACCACACCTATTTTCATAGGTAAATATGGCAACTTTTTTTTATGAACTGGATCAAATAGTCCTTCTTTTTCTAACTTATCCTTTAGTTCTTCAAAGGCTATAAATAAATCTCCTATACCGCTTTTTTCAATTTTTTTTACATAAAGTTGGTAGTCCCCTTCTTTTTCGTATACTGATATGTAACCAGTAACTACAACCCTAAGCCCATCCTTTAAATCAAAATTTAATAATCGATTATCAGATTTAAACATTACGCATTTAAGTTTTCCTTTATCATCTTTTAAGGAAAAATACATATGCCCGCTATAATGATGTTTAAAATTAGATATTTCCCCCTCCACATTTATATTAGAAAGGATAAAGTCTCCGGCAAAAATCCTTTTAATATATTGATTAACTTCGCTTACCTTTAAGGGCTTTACTCCCATATTTATCACCTGCTAAAATATTTTTTCCTTCCCCATATATGCTACCCCAATACCATTATCTGTACACAATTCCATCTTGGGAAAATAGGTTGATATTTTTTCTTTATTAAGCTTATCTTTTAAATATTGTCTCAAAAATTTATTTGAAGCTACTCCACCAGTAATTAAAACATTATCTATATCGTATTGAATACAACTATTGATAATGATTTTATAAATAAAAAATGCTATTGTATTAAACAATGTTGCAAACACATCTTCTGATCGATATGGATAATGTTTAATTAGGTCTTTAAAATAGTTTTCCATTCCAGATAGATTAAACCAAGTATCATCTTTAATATTGATGGGCACATTAAGGTTTAAAGCATTTCCCAATTGAGACATTTCATCCATCTTTTTCCCGCATGGAAAACTTAAACCTAATTGGACACCTACTCTATCTATAAGTTGACCAACACTTAAATCTAAACTACCACCTATAATTTCTACTTTTAGATTGTCTTTATGGTTTTCAACTAATAATAGCTCCGTGGTTCCACCAGAGATGTGAAGGCTTATAAACTTAACTTCATCCTTTAAATTACCATTCATCATACCTGCACCAATATGGCCTTCCTGATGACTAAATTCCTTATACTTTGTGCCAAGGACTTTAGACAAAATAAAAGCCTGTCCTTTGCCAACCATAAAAACAGGCATATATGAGTCTTTTATATTTCTAGGTTTATTGCTGCAAGAAATGGTTACTATATCAAAAACATCAATCTTATTTGTCATACTTTCAATTAAGATAGGTAGATTGTTTATATGTTGAAATACGGCCTCCTGCTGCCTTAATCCTTTCTTTCCTTCTTTTACTTCTAATACTTTTCTCATATCAAGTACGATATTATTCCATTCATCTATTACAGCCAAAGAAGTTGTATATGCAGATGTATCTATCCCAATATAGTATTTTGTCATCTTTCATTCCTCTTTCTAACAAATCCACCTAGGACACCATTGATAAATTTAGAAGATTCAATTGTACTATATTTTTTTGCAATTTCTATAGCCTCATTAATAGAGACTTCAATGGGGATATCTTCTCTATACATTATTTCATAAATTGCAATTCTAAGAGTCGATAAATCTACTCTGGCAAGCCTATGTAGTTCCCACCCTTCTATATTGTCTTTTATATAGGAATCTATCTCATTTAAGTTTTCAATTATTGTTTTAACAGCATCTTCAATATAGGATTTTTCTCCTGCATCAAAAATATTATTTTCAAAAAACATATCTATTGCATCTTCCGAAAAATCCGAGTTTATTTCCATTTGATATAATAATTTCATTGTAGATTCTCTTGCGTGTTTCCTGCCCATCTTAGTCCTCCCTAACTATTAGTACCTGAATATTAATCTTTTTTACCTATTTGAAGTATTTTCTCTAATAATTCCTTTATATTTTCCTTGTTATCACTTTTACTTCCCAAATAGTATCCTAACCATGTACATAGTACTATAAATAAGGTTTTAAAAAAACCTATAGTCAGCACTAATATAGCTACTATAAAACCAATGATTGCTCCAAAAGTTTTGCCTTTATTAGCCTTTATATATTCCATTAATTTATCAAAAAATTCTCTTGCCAATTTGCAAACACCTCTACTATTATTTTACATTTCTTATAGGCGCAGTCACATTACTTATTAATATCTTGATTTCATTTACATTAACTCCTGTGCAACTTTCTATATGCTCTTTTACTTTACTTTGCAATTCTTCAGAAGTTTTTGGTATATTTATTTCTGGGGACACCTCTCCTTTTAATGATATATATAGTTGGCCTTCCAAAATGTCTACTTTTGTTTTTATATTCCTAACACCTGTAAATTTATCAGCAACATTTTGAACTAATCCAATTATTGTATCTGATGAAATGTTTATCTCTCCATGATCAGTTCTCTGAATAATGTAAGTTACTTTAGCTTTTCCTTTATTCCCCATAATGCTTATTACAATAAATCTAATACTCGCTAATAAAAAAATTAATCCAATTACTGAATAAGCATAATTCCCTTCCATTGATTTAAAAACTAAATTTAAATTATCCCTTGATAAAATATCTAATTGTTGAAAAGGAAATAGTATAACAATGATAGATAGCACTGCCAAACAAAGGGAACAAATAGTTAGTATTAACCTATCAATAATATTCATTATAAGCTCCATCCTCCTAATAAATATTTAAATTTACCCTCTGGTTTTCAGAGGGTAAATTTACTTATTTCACTCTTGGTTCAATTTCCGTTTTTGGTTCTTTCGGTATTTTGACCCCCTGTACATTTACATTAACCTCCATAACATTAAGACCAGTCATGGTTTCTACTGTATCTTTAACATTTTTTTGTACAGAACTAGCAATTTCAGAAATTTTAGAACCATACTCCACTACAATAAAAATATCTATAGCTGCTTCTTTTTCCCCAACTTCTACTTTTATACCCTTAGATAGGTTCTTCATTCCTAGCATTTCAGTAATATCACCAGTTATTCCGCCACTCATTCCAGCGACACCATCTATTTCAGTGGCTGCTAAACCTGCTATAATAGCCACAACTTCATTAGCAATTTTTACTGTGCCATAATTAACCTTTTCATCATCTAAAAACTCCGCCACATTAGACACCTCCCATTATCAAAAAGTTCTTAGAATTATTATATCAAAGCCGCATCATTTTTACAAACATTTCTAATTCTTTTTCATTATTTTTATATTGGAAGTATCTAAATCCGTTTCAGCCATTATAATATCTAAAATTTTCACCACATCTTGTTCCGAAAGTTCATCTTTTAAAACCACTACTTTCGCATTTTCGTCTGTAAGAAACACTAGGACTTCCTCAAATCCTTTAGCTTTTATTAATCCTTCTATAGTCAGCTCTTTTTCAGATATATCACCAATATTCATTATTTTCTTTTGAGCCTCAGTTCTTACTCCATCATTAGTATTTTCATTATTTACAATTTCATTCAATCTATCAATTAATCCCGCCCTTAATTTATCTCTTGAAAGCCTTTGTTCAATAAAATAGGATTTAGAAGTTAAGCTGTCCTCTTTGCTAATAGTTTTCCCGATTTGAGCATTAGTTTCTTCTGCTATTTCATCAATACCTACATTAGCCTTTGTATCTAGTATTTCAATGTCTTCTTTTTCTTCTCCTTCAGATATAGCTTCTACTAGCTCTTTATCATCCACATCTATACCTTTTGCCAATTCCATCTCTTCATGTTTTTGATAATCATTTGAAGCTTTTAATAATGCTTGTTGAGTAAGATTATGGTTGATATAACCAGTAAATACTAGTAATACGATTAGTAACAATATAAACGCTGGTTTTTTTATTGTAAACATATATCCCCCTCCTATTTACTAGAATAAACTTCAACTTTATTACTAGCTACCCCTAATACGGTTTTTACTGCCTCGTATAGCATCTCCTTTATTTCTAGATCTTCGGCGCCTTCGGCTATGACTATAACGCCTTTAACAGTTGGCCTTATTTCTTTTAAAACTATAGGTGAACCTTCATTGCCTGTAACCACTTGAATTGTCATATCCTCCCTTACGATTTCCCTAGTACCTCCTTGGGAGTCAATTTCATTAGTAGTTTCACTATTTTTAGTAGTATTAAATGCTGGAATCTTTTCAACAGTGTCTTCCAATGTAATCATTGCCTTTACTTTACCTACCCCTTTTAGTTGGCTTAGTATTTCCTCTAGTTTTTTTTCTAAAAGGGAACCGTAATCTAAATCGTTAATCATTGGATTATTTATTATATTTTCTGACTCTAAAGCTTTTTCTGTGTCTTTTTTTTGTTCTAAAAAAATATTAGCTACTATTAAAAGTATGATTCCAATAATGAGTATTATGAATAAATTCAACATAAATTTTTTATTATTTACTTCTTCTAAATATTTTTTAATCCTAGCGATAAACTTCTCCACCCTATTCACCTTCCCCTGTAGTATTTAAAAATATTTTTATATTTTTTTTAGGTACATTATAATTTTTAGAAAGCATACTTTTTATCTCCTTACCTTTATCAAATTCCTCCGTGATTGTTGGCTTTTCTTCTTCTTTACCAATGGTTATTTTTTCGATATTACCAATGGTAATTATATCTTTGGTTTCCTTTTCCTTCTCTTCCATACCTTTCATTTCACTTATTGCTAATTTTATATCTTTAATATCTCCATATCTAAGTTCATCTTCATAAATAGAAATACTTATTTCATCTACTTTATAGTTGGTAGTTTCTTGGATTAATTCTTTAATCTCTTCTTCCATCTTACTAAGATATACTTCTTTTATCTGTTCTTCTTGCATTGAAACCAAGTTCATATTATCCTTATAAACAAACTTGCTTTCCTCTATCTCCTTTTTAAAAATCTCTTTATCAATATCAAAATCTTTATTTAATAGTTTTATAAATGGAGTAATAATAACAATTATAATTAATAGCCCAATTACCATATCTATATATCTCTTCATATTGTTATTAGGTATAATTATCTCAATTATCGAAACAATTACAAATACAAAAGCAATATCCCTTATCCACAATTTTAAAAAATCTACTATTCCCATTTTCTCACCTACCTAAACATAAGCGTTGCGTTTCCAGCTTCAACTATAATAGTAATTGTTATAAAAAACATAGTAGCCACGGATAATATCCCAACTAAAATTAAAAGAAGGGCTTTTCCTACTTCAGTAAAGCAATTGGTAATGCTTGTGCTTGCAATTGGTTGTATTAATGCTGCAATACCTTTATATACGAATAATAGGACCACAATTTTTATAGCTGGGGTTATACATATTAACAATAGGGACATTAAACCTATCATCCCGATTCCATTTTTTAAAATTGCAGAACATCCAACCACTGTTTCCACTGCATCGGATAAAAACTTTCCTATTATTGGTATGAAATTATCTACTGCAAATTTAGCAGTTCTTATTGTAACACCATCTATTTTGGCACTTAACCCATACATAGTAATTATTCCAATAAAAACTGTTAAGGACGCACTAACTACTACAATTATTATTTGACGTATTAGCTCAGTTAATTTTGAAAACTGAATTTTATAGGATATATTGCTTATTATCCCTATGATAAAAGAAAACAATATTAATGGGAATATAAAGTCTTTAACTAATGTACCTATGATATTTACAGTGCCAATAACTATAGGATGAAAAAGCAGTTTGGTATTTGGTCCGCCTACTGCTGTTAGCAATGTAAGCAGTATAGGTAATATTATCTGCATAAATCCAACCATTTGTACTACTGCTTTTCTTCCTAAATCCAATGCTTGAGTAAAGCTATTGATGATTAGCATGGATAAAATAATATAGCAAGCATAATGAGCTAATTGAGCTACAGTATCCTTTTCAAAAGTTGTTTGCAAATTAGTAAGGATTGAGCAAGCAATAGTTATTATTAGTATTTGAGAAACTAAAGCTAGGTTCCCATACACTTCCTTAAACAATAGTTTTGAAACTCCTGATGAAATAGTCTTTATATTCAAGGCTTTTTCCCCTTTTATCATTGCCAAAATAGTTTCTTTTACATTTATTTTAGGAAAATCAACTTCACTTCCTTTTACTATATCCTCTAATACAAGCTCTAATTCTCTTATATTTAAACTGCTTAATTGTTCCTGTATAAACTTATCTGCTATTTTACTGCTATCTACATTCGTATCTTCAGCAAAAGAATAACTTGAGAATATTAAAATTAATAAAATTATCTTAAATAAAGTACTTTTATTTTTTATCATTTTTTCACCCTTAGGGAAGTATTTTTATTATTAAATCAAGCAAAGCTAAAAGGATTGGCATAGCTAATACCATCATAATAACTTTCCCACCTAATTCAATTTTCGAAGCTATAGCCTCCTCATTAGCATCCCTAGAAATTTGAGCGCCAAATTCAACTATATATGCAATACCTATAATCTTAAGTATTGTAGAAAAATAGGCGAATTCAATACCCGTATTTCTAGCTAACCCACTTAAAGTTTCTATTACATATTTTAATTTACCTAAAATCATTGAAAATATGATTATACCTGTAACTAAGCTAACCAATAAAGCAAACTCCGGTTTATTAGATTGTCGCAAGAGCACAACTAAAATTGTGGATACAATTCCTATTCCCACAATTTGTACAACTTCCATATTATCACTTCCTAATCAATATAATCCAAAGAGAGTTTTTATGCTATCAAACAATTTGCTTATTAACCCAATAACTACACTGAAGACTATAACCACCCCTACTAATGTAGTAATATAGGCAAATTCTTCTTTACCAGCTTTTTCTAAAACCGTGTGTAATACACCTAATAATATGCCTATACTTGCTATTTTAAATATTAAATCAACATTCATATTTTTCTCTCCTCTATATCAATATGATTACAATAGTAAGCCCTGTAAGTATCCCTAAGTTTTTAAACATTTTTTCATTTTTGTCCCTTTCCATCTTAGCTTCTCCTTCTAAAATAGCAATCTGACTCAACACAAATTTAAAATTTTTTTCTTGATCTTCTCTATCAGAAGAACCTAATACTCTCCCAAGAGAGATTAGCATTTCTATGTCCTCTTTCTTAAAATTAAGCTTCTCTTTTAAAGAATTTATTACATATGAAAAACTATCTAAAACGTCTCCTCCTCTATTTGCTAATAGATGATCCTTAATCTCCTTAAATACAAAGGATACTTTTTTATTTCCCTTATTATATACATTGACTAAAGCCTCTGGTAATGGTACTGCCCCATAAACAATCTCTGTTTCAAGGATTTTAATGCATTGTTCCATATAAATTAAATTGTTTAATCTACTTGAATATTTTTTCCCATAATAAAATCCCATTAAGGTAGTTGACAGTACTATTAGTAATCCTCCCATAAATTTAATAAAAATCATAAGATACCTTCTTTCTATCTCATAATTGATTTAAAATAATTCCCTTCTATAATATCCTTTACCGTCCCTACCCCCTTTGAATTATCTAAAAATACATATCGCTTAAATATCTTCTCGTTTATTAGGATCTTAAGGCTATTTCTTGAAAGTAAGTCTTCTAAAGTACTCCCATGAACCGTTGCAATAATCTTTACACCTGCCTTAAGACTTTCATGAATAGATTCTACATCTGATATGCTGCCAATTTCATCCATGGCAATAATCTCCGGTGACATAGCCCTAAGTAGCATCCTAGTCCCATCCCTTTTATTGCAGCCATCTAAAACATCAGTTCTTAACCCTATATTGTGCTGAGGTGCACCATTATACATGCCTGCTAACTCTGACCTTTCATCTATAACTCCTATTTTAAATCCTTCACCACCTAAAAGAGATACTCCATCACTTAGATTTCTAATAAGATCTCTTAAAAGAGTGGTTTTCCCACATTGGGGAGGGGAAATAATCAATGTATTATGGATGGCCCTTGGAAAGTCTATCATATGCTTTGCTATCTCATCAGATACCCCTAACTTTTCTCTAGCTATTCGTATGTTTAAGGAAGAAATATTTTTAATAGTTTCAATTCCGTTGATACCATATAGCACTTTACCTCCTATTCCAACTCTATGGCCTCCTTTTAATGTTATAAATCCATTCTTAATTTCTTCTTCAAAGGCATAAACTGAATAGTTACTAATTAGCTGAAAAGTCTTAGTTATATCTTCCCTCTTCACTAATATACTTTCGGAACTATTCTTGGTAAGAAAGCCTCTTTGGGTAACGAAATAATCTGAACCTTTAATATATACAATAAGAGGCATCCCACTTCTAAGCCTAATTTCTTCTATTTCTTTTTTATACTCTGAAGATATATTCTTTAAAACTTGGTTTAATTCTAGGCATGTGTACTCTAAAACATTATCAAATATTCTTACTTCTTTATCATCCATAACATGTCCTCCTTTATATATAAATATGAGGAACCTAAAATATTATGCAAAAAATAAAGACTTAAAACCAAAATGGTTTTAAGTCTTTATAAACTAGATAATTATTCTTCATCATCAAAATCTTCTACTGTTTCGTCATTATGACAATCACAATCATCGAAGTCCATGCATTCATCATCATCATCAAAGCCTTCATAAGGATAATAGTCCTCATCATCGTCATGCCCATATAATTCATCTTCTACATCAGATAAATCCTCATCAATATAGCTTACGTATTCTTCTAAATCCTCATGATTTTCTATTACCTCATCTACCACATCAGCAAACTCTTCTAGAGTATCTATTATATGTAGCAAAAGTTTGCCTTCTTTCGATTCTTCTTCGATTCCCATACCTTCAGCTAAGCCTTTTAAATAAGAAACTTTTTGGTAAAGATAATCCATGTTAATCCCTCCTATATATTTATATTTTTTATTATTCCCTAGGCTCTTGATAAATAGTCACCTGTTCTTGTGTCTATTTTAACTTTATCTCCCATATTCACAAATAATGGTACGTTTACTACTGCTCCTGTTTCAAGAGTAGCAGGTTTTGTAGCTCCAGTTGCTGTATCACCTTTAACTCCTGGTTCAGTTTGAGTAACAACAAGTTCAACAAAATTTGGTGCTTCTACTTCAAAAGGTTTCCCTTGGTAGAATCTAATTATAGCATTATCATTTTCTTTAATATAGAGGATTGCTTCTTCTACTTCATCCTTATTTAAAGGTAATTGTTCATAGGTTTCAGTGTCCATAAAATAATAAAGCTCGCCATCATTGTATAAATATTGCATTTCTTTTGTTTCAATACGTGCTAAAGGATATCTATCATTTGGGTTAAAAGTAACCTCTTTAGTAGTTCCTGTCATTACATTTTTTATCTTTGTCCTAACGAATGCAGCACCTTTTCCAGGCTTTACGTGCTGAAAATCTATAATTTGGTATACATCTCCATCCATTTCGAATGTAACACCTTTTCTAAAATCGCCTGCTGATATCATCATATTACCTCCTTTATGTTCTATTTCATCATCAATGCATCTAATGCTAATAAATAGCTGTTTAGACCAAATCCAGTTATTTGCCCTGTACATACGGGAGCAGTAACAGATTGTTTTCTAAAATCCTCTCGTCTAAATATATTGGATAAATGTACCTCAATTACAGGAATACTTAGAGCCTCAATTGCATCCCTTATAGCAATACTATAGTGAGTATAAGCTCCTGGATTTATTATAATGCCATATACATTGCTATCCATTGCTTGCTGGAGTTTGTCTATAATATCTCCTTCAGAATTTGATTGAAATATATCTATTTCAACTTGCAGCTCTTTAGACCTTGTATAGAGCATATTATTTATATCCTCTAAAGTATCCTTTCCATATATTAATTTGTCCCTTTTCCCCAATAGATTCAAATTAGGACCATGAATTACAAGTATTTTCATTAATATCAACCTCTACCTGTGCCCATATAATTATATCAATCCTTAAAAATAACTACAAGGGTTTAATTGTCTAAAATATAAATTACTTCATCTCCTATTAATTCAACAGATTTATTATCCACTTGAACAATATAATCTGCACTAGAGATATATAATCCTTTTCTTTTATTATAAATTTCTTTGATACTACTGTAAAGATTATCTTTATCTAAAAGAGGCCTATTTTCTTTAGATGATTTAACATTTCTAACAAGGGTATCTATGCTAGCCTCTAGATAAACGAAAATCCCATTTTTCTTTAATATATCTATATTAACTTCGTCTATAACAACTCCTCCACCGGTGGAAATAACTATATTTTCCTTTTCTTTCAAACCTTCTATAACTTTTTTCTCTAAATTTCTAAAATACTCCTCACCATATTTGCTAAATATCTGTTCAATAGTATCTCCAAAATTAAGCACTATTATATCATCAGTATTCACAAATTCCATATTTAATTTTGATGCTATATATTTTCCAACAGTAGTTTTCCCTGCCCCACTCATGCCTATCAATACAATGTTTTTAAATTTAACATATCTATTCATGATGAGGTTTGTTTACTACTATATTAATGGCCTTAATTACCTCTTTTACTAAATCTGCGTCAAATTGATAATCTAGAGTATCTAATTTTCCATACAAAGCTCCTTTTTCTGTAACTACATATCTAGGTTTTAAATTGTTTAAAGCTATTGCTGCAATATCCAATTTACATTTATCACAGGTACATATATCTTCTTTATCTTTTAACAGTTTATTAATGATATTTGAGACTTCGTCTTCTAACAAATTGTGTAATTCCATATGTATTCCTCCTATTTTCTTAATTGATTTTCATTGTTTCTATTTTAGGGTCAATGAATTTTGGTAAATAAGTTCCATATTTAATTATTTCTTTACTATTAAATTTGATTTCAATTCTATCACTGCTTTCAATTGATTCAGCATGATCTTTCATTAACACTATTCCTTCTATTTTGACTTCCGCTAAGGGATTTATAAATAATTCACCATCATTGATGATTAAAATACCATTAAAATTAACATCATTATGAATTTCCAAGTCTCCTTCTATATATAGTATTCCATTCAATACTACTTTGTCTATACCGTTTTCAGACAAGATAGATACAATAGGAGGATTTAAATTTTCGCCTTTAGCTATTAAAAAAGCTTTATTGCCATTTAAGACTTGAGTTTTTATAGGCCTTTCAAGATTATTTCTAAAATATTCAATATTTATTTTTTCATCTATACCTTTGATTATTTTTATATTTTCATAGTCTTTAGCCTCAATACCTATTAAATCATCATCATAAGCTGGAATATTTATTTCTTTTTGCAAGTAATCTAGGTAATTATAATAATCTTTTAATTTATTTGTCTCTATACTTTCCTTTGACACTATGGGAAGTCCCATATCAAAAAATTGGTTGAGCAATTTTGTCTTGGCTATAGCCTGCTTTTTTATCCCATCATATGTACTATGGGTTTTTAATTCCATGAATCTTTTATCATTTGAAAAGCTAATTTCTATATTTTTATTCTGATCTCCTTCAATTAAATCTTTTTTATCTATCTGTATTTTGTAATCATAAATTGGAGTTAATCTGCCATATTTTAGATACCTTTCTATTCTAGGTAATAGCTTTAAATAAAAATATTCTTCTTTATTTAAAACCATATATATTTTACTTTCGGCTAGGTAACTAGCTTGAATAGCATTTTTGCTTGAGTTTAAAATTAAATATTCTAAATTCCACGTATAAGCCAAAACTGCAGCTGAAATTATAATAATAGTCATGACCAATAAAACAATTATAGAAATAAATCCTTGATTATTCAACATGCTAAACACCTCATAGTTTAATATACAATGGGGCATCTTATGTATAGTTTTGTATTAAATCTAGTTTCTTTAGTATATTCCCCTTTTAAAGTAAAAGTCAAATCTATTAATTTAGCTTCAAAATTTATCCTTGTTTCCTCTAAGGATGTTACATATTCAGCAATTTGATTATGCCCTTCAAAAGCATTGCTATTAGGATAATTTTCAGTGTTCATATTAGCAGCAATCCTATAAATTTTATCGTTTTTTAAATAATAAGTAGAATAATTATATTTATAATTTCCATCATTAATATATCTCATAATTATAAAACCTATATTGTTCTCGTATTCCTTTTTTAAATCAGGGATCATATTGATATCTATAATTTTCTCTGCTGATTTTATCTCTCTTTTTATGTACTCTATAGCATATCTTCCATTCAATAAGATTTCATCTTCCTCATCACCTAATTTACACGTCTTTACCGTAAAATTCAAGACAGAATATAAAGAGACAATTATAATAGAACTAATAGCTAAGGCCAACAATAGTTCTAATAATGTAAAGCCACTGTTTCCTAAACTATTCTCTTTCATTCTCTTCTTGGGAGGGGATAGGCATAATGGTCACCACCTTTACATTCTTAATTTTATTGGCCTCTTCTAAAGGAGAAACTTCAATCCATACTTTCCATAAATTTTTATCGTAGTTTTCCTTATATATAGTACATGTATAAAGAGAACTACCATCCTTTTCATCTAATGGTAAAGTGATGGATGTCGAATCCCCCTCCATTAAAATATCAATTAACTCTATTAATAGCATATCAAATATGTACTCATCACCTTTAAGAAAATTATAATCAAAAGATTTGATTTGTTCCATTGTAGATTCTGCAACATATACCATATCCATTTTGGTTTTCACCAATCTAATATTTCCTAAAGAATTGCCTAATATAGGCAAGCATATAACAACTATAATTCCAAATAAAAATAGACCTATTAATACTTCAATTAAAAGAAATCCTTTTTCTCCCATAGCATACCAACCTTTAGATAAAATTAAAATTTAATTAATTTTAAAATCATACTAGCCTATTTAAAATAGATATTTACCTTACCTGTGGCAGGTGCTACTGTAATCTCTATTGGATTTCCTTTTTTATTCTCTAAATATATGGTCCCTGCAATTGCTGGTGCGCCTGAATAAGTAAATATTATTTCATGGCCTTTAATATTAGTTGTTTTAATTTTTATGCCATTAGTAAATTCTTTGTTTTTTATTATTTCTTTAACGGAAGATGCCCTGTGCTTGAATACAATATAAGAATTGGTTTCAAGCCTTAGCATAACGCTATACTGAGTTGATTCAACTATAGCTTTGTTTCGTGCATAATTTAAATCGTTTTTAAATTCCTTTAATTCCTGTCGTTCCTTATATCTTAATACCATATTTACTTTCGATATAGGAATAAGTAAAATTATTGAAAGTATACTAATCACCAATAATGTCTCCACTAAGGTAATCCCCCTATTATCTTTCATAGTTCTGCCCTCTTAATACTTCCATTCGTTTAATGTATATAGCATATATACCGCCTCTGCTCTTGTAATCTTGTTGTTCATATTATTCATGCTTTTGCTTCTATAATCCTTTTCATACAATATTCTTGAGGAGTAATTAGACCAATAAAATTTGTCGGTATTTGTTACTTTTTTCATTATATTTTCCACTTCCTTATAGCTAATAGAGTTATTAGGCCTAAAGGTCTTATCTAAATATCCGCTAATATATTCTTTTCTTTCTGCATAAGAAATTACTCTACCATAGAAATTAAATTTATTGAAATCCTTGAATTTTTTTGCATCTTGAATATCATCTGTAATCTGCCAATCATAAACTTTGCTAAGCATTACCAAGAACTCTCCCCTTGTAACATTTCTATTTGGTTTAAAAGTCTTATCAGAATATCCAGATACAATACCTCTTCGTAGAAATGTATTAATCTCATCTTTTGCCCAATGTCCCCTAATATCTGGTAATGTTATAGTTCCTTTATCCACTAAAACACAATATATATTGTCTTCCTCTTTAAATGAATTTGGTTTAACTTTTGTTTTTATAAATCCATCCCCTATTTCTGATGGCAAGTATACCCAATTATCCTTTACTTTTTTATAGATTCCCCCATCTTGTTTGCCATAGTATTCAAATTTTAGTTCAATAGGTTGTTCTTTATTATATTCAAAGGATTTGTTTGCAATATTTACACTATAGTAGTCAGATGCTTTAATAAAACCTTCATCTATAGTTCTATAATTTTCCGATAAGGTATCTATTGTAACTACAATTGGATTGTAATAAGTACCCTTGTCTATCTCTAAAGACATTTTTTTATCTAAGCTAAAGACTTCTCCACCAGCAATATGTACTGTCATTGCTGTAGTTTTATTTTGTAATATCTCTTTATTTAAATTGTGGAAAGTAATAGTATATCCTTCAGATAATCCTTTTTTAAACCCACTAATAAATCCTTCCCTATATCTTTCTGATTCTAATGTTAGATTGTATTCTATTAGTAAATGTCCTTCACCCGGTTCATGCCTTTTCCAATCATTTGTAAGCTTTAGCATATAGTCCTTTGTAGCATAAGTTTTCCCACTTTTTAATCCAATTTCTTTCCCGCTATTATAACCATCTTCCCATGATCTTTTATGTTCGTTAACATTCATAGCTCTAAAAGCTTTATTATAACTTTCTTCATAGGCTTTCTCAAACCCAGTTAAGAAACCTTCTTTGTATTCTTTAGAATCCCTATTCAACAAAAATTCTGCCTCAATAATACCAGTAGTAGGAATACTACGGGTGTAATCAAGTCTTTTTCCATCATAATAGTCCATAGCTCCATAAGTAGTAGCTAAAATATTCCCAAAATACTCTCCGTCCCTTTTGCCTTCCTCATAAAAAACTTTAATAGGTTCAAAATTTCCTCTTCTATAACCTTCTTGGTAGCCTTCTTTGAAATTTTCTTTAAAAGCAGTTAAAAAGCCTCGTCTAAAATCTGACGTTTCTCTACTCAAATTGTAAATATCTACAATTTTATTGTCCGATAGTATAGCTTTACTCCAATTATTTTTAACATTATCATAAAAATCTCTATATCCGTATATTTCTCCTAAAGTTAATCCTAATATTTTAGCATAATCAAGTTTTTCTTCTTTTTTATCTTTATTGTTTTCTTTCTCATCCTTAATTATTTCATTATAACCTACTTTAAATCCTTCTTTATAAGCCGTTTCTATAAGACTTTCATATTTTTCATCGAAATCATCATAAGCGTATTTATACTCTTTTATTATATCATCGGGATTACTAGGCCAAGCCTCATAATATGGAATCTTATTATCTTTCATATTATTTTTATAAGCTTTAATTGTCCCTTGTTTATATCCTAGTTTATTAGCGTTCTCTTCTATCTTATCAGGATTATAAAAGTTAGCTCCATATGCCATAGAGTAATTAGACATAGCCATTATAATTAGAATAACTAAAAATATTCTTCTACCTAATTCCTTCATTTATATCACCTTCCCACTATCTTGGTATTACCAAAATCTTACCTTCCCATATATCTTTATTGGAATTTATTTCATTATACTTCATTATTAAATTTTTCTTATTTACAGTCCCGTAGATTTTTTTACTTATTTTATCAAGGGTATCTTCTTTTTCAACTATATATAAGGTGAATTTTTCACTAGTCTTGGTGCTATTTCTTGGGTAAATTGCCTCTAATTTATCAAATAAAAGTACTCCATAATCATCCCTATTATCGTTAAGTTCAATATATATTCTATCTAATTGTAAGGGATATAGGGATAAATCCTGTGGTAATTGAGCCTCTATATACTCCCACCCTATCCATCCAATTCCCTTTGTCAATTCTACATCTACCTTTTCCCCAGCTTGTCCCTTAAGTCTAATACCTAAACTAGCTGGAGAATAATTATAGGCGTGAACCCATAGTCCAATAGATGAAGGAGGATATTTTAATACTATATTCCTATCAGTTAAATCTATATATGCCCTATTCTCATCTTCTAAACCTAGAATATTGTATTCAAACCTAATAGAATGTTCTTTAGACTTTGAATTTAATGATTTTAATATACTTCCTTTAATATTTTTATTAGATGGAATAAAGTATAAGTCCCCACCTTCAAAATCCTCTAATATTTCTTTTTTATTATCATCTATATTGGGGGTTTCACTTTCTACACTTATATTAGAAGTTTCATTTTCTACACTGATATAACCATTATCTAGATTATCATCTTCTAAAACTTCATTTTCATTATCTGTTTCCTTATAATCTTCATAAGCTTTAAAAGGATTAGATTTATCATTCTCTGACACTATATCTATATATGCTAAATCATCCTGTATTTCTGAAATTCCTTCTAAACTATATATCTTTAAAGACATATCGCCAGCCAACTGATTTTCTAAATCTTTATCTATGATTAAACTAGATATCAATATCTTCTTGGGACTTGAACCTATCCCTCTTATAGTTTCGATAAGTCCTTCATAACTGCCTCTATAAGGGACAGTAATGTCCATAGTCTTAACCATTAGATCACCTATCTGTTCTTCTGATGGTCTATTGAAATTAATATCTAGTATATCCAATTCTTCGCTATCGAATATCTCATTTAAAAGATAGATAATCTGAGGTTGATCTAGTTTAGAAAAATACTTGTTAAGTATAATATATTTTTCCCTTTCTAGTTTCCTCCGCTCATCCTCAATTTTCTTTTCACTTTTTAATATAGTGTTCATATGAGAAATTTTTTCTTCATACTCGCATTTTTCTTTAGTTAAAATTTTTAACTTGTTTGATTGGGGGATAATAATAAATCTAAAGGTCGCCCAAAACACAATAACAATTCCCAATAAAATCAAAAGTGTCTTTTCATTCTTCGTTAGTTTTTTCTTCATCTTCTTCGGCAGTTGTGTTTTCTCCATCTATATCCACATCCTTAAGATTAATATTTAATATAAATTTATAGTTTTCTTCTTCAGGTGATATATTTGTTATAAATACTTCTTGAAATTCTTCTACCGATTCTAAACTCTTTCCTAATTCAGCTATGGACCATTTATCCTTTGAAACTCCGACTATTTCTATATTGTCGGTATACATACTAATTGAAGTGAAAAACACATCCTGTGGCATCCTAGATGTAATATTCTCCAAAAGGTAATCATCTATAATACTGTTATCTTCAACGACTTTATCTAATAATTTTATTTTCTCAAGGTACTCTTTAAGTTCACCCAATTCTTTATCTTTCCTATTTATCTCCTTTATTTTTTTATTTATTTCTTCATCTTCAGCTATAGATTTTAATTTGGAAATGTCTTTTGAAACTTGCCTTACCTTAACTTGATTAAATGTAGAATAAGAAATAAGAAAAACTATTAGGAATATAAATATGAAATAGCAAATTAGTCGTTTATTTATATTAAGTTCTTTTTTTTCAATAAGGGGTTCAAAATAATTTAAATCCTTCATATTTACACCTCTACCGTTCTAAATATTGATCCAATGGGATTTACATATTTGCTGATTTCACCGTTAAAATCTAGATTATTGAAGGATTCTACTTTTATTGAAGGAATATTGAAGTAATTGGAAAATAAATTAGATATCCCATTAATATTAGCATTTCCTCCAAACAATAAAATCATATTGATTTTATTGTTTATTTCTCTAGTCAAATAATACCTAAATATTATATCTATTTTTTCATTTAAACTTTCAAAAGAATTTTTCATAATATTTATCATACGATTATGTTCAGAGTATTCTTCTTCTATTTGATTAATATTTTTTATTTCCTTTTTCATTTGCTCAAGCTCTTCTTGATTGTACTCACAAAAATTCAAAATATTTTGGTCTATGTATTTCCCACCTATTTCAACAATTCTTGCAACCTGAATAATGCCATTTTTAACTATTGTAACTTTGGTATTATCATAACCTATATCTATTCCAGCAAAAGTTATATCTTCTGTAGCATAGTTATCATTTATGATTCCATTATATTTTATAAGTTTGGCCATAGAATTAGGCTGATAATCTAAAACTAAAGGATTTAACTCTAAATCTTTTAATAGTTTATAGTGGCTTTCAACTATATCTTTAGGAATAGCAATTAATAATATATTAAGTTTTTCTATATCTTTCCTATAGACATGTCCTATTATTTTAAATTGAACTATATAACTTTCAGGATTCATAGGAATATAATCTTCAAGTTGGAATTTTAAAATATCGTCAATTTCCTCATAATCAACCTTAGGAATTATTACATCCCTTGTTAATATAGACGAACTATTAATCGTTAAGTAAGTATCTTTTGATTTAACTTTGTTCTCCTTAAGTTTCTCCTTCAGTACATAGTGGATTAAATCCTTGTCCACTATTTTCCCATTTCTATAGGCCCCTTTTGGCATAGGTATGGTAAAATAATTATCTATTATAATTCCTTTTTTGGTTTCCTTTCCCTCTACTACTTTTATTTCATAGGAGCCTATGTCTAAAGATAGGATTTTCTTTTTTGGTAGAAATGATAAATTCAAGTTTAATCATCTCCTTCATTGATGATGTGTTTCCCTCCTAATTTCCCATAAATTCGCCTCAATAAAATTTTGATACATACCAAACAATAATATTTTCTCCAAAAATTATCGTAATCATAAAAGCTATACATATAAAAGGTCCAAAGGGTATTGGGTCTTTTTTCCCTTTTATTTTAAATAATAATAAAAATATAGATATGATTGCACCAAGTATAAAGGATAAAAATATATTTAATAAAATCATTTTGATTCCCAATATAAATCCTAATACTCCAATTAATTTTATATCTCCACCACCCAAACCACCCTTATAAACTATAGATATTAATAGAAAAATTCCAGCAGAAATAATTAAACCTAATAGACTATTCACTATATTTGGCGATATATTATATAGTCTAAATCTTAATATTTTATAAATAATGGATGTGATAAATATAATGATATTTAGACAATCTAGGATAATCTGATGATGTAAATCTATAAAACTAATTATTATTAAAACACTAAATATAATTGCGTAAAATGCAAAATTAATAGTTGCACTAAATTTATAATATAAAATCAAATATAATATTCCATTTAGCAACTCAACCATTGGATACTGTATGGAAATAGGTTCTCTGCAGTATTTACACTTGCCTCCTTGTAATATGTAACTTAAAATTGGTATTAAATCATGCCATTGTAAAGGGGTGCTGCAATTAGGACAATGAGATGAGAGATATACTATGGACTCTCCCCTTGGTATTCTATATATACATACGTTTAAAAACGAGCCAATGATTATGCCAAATAGAAATATGAATATGAACATTGGCAGCCTCCTTTTTTGGATTGAGATTTATATGATGGCAAACAATAGAAACTGTCCCTGGTATTTGTACGTTCCTACCATTTAATTATTCCTCCGATATTGCAATAGGCTCTACTGTTATATTTCCTTTTGAATCAATTGTTACGACATAATTCTCTCCTTTAAATTCATTTCCTTCTGAATCTTTCAATTCATCTATACCTTTAGGAATCTTTGGCCATTCTTGAAGATATAAAGTCCATTTGTTATTATCCTTGCTTGTATCAATAATCGTGCTGGCTCTTGTACCTCCTTTACTATTCCATTCTACCTTTCCATTTTCTGTTGGTAAATCATATTCAACCATATACATACTTGCTGCATTTTCCAATGTTTTAACATTAGCATTATGGGCAGTTATTGTGGCAGTTTTTTTTGATATCGTTAATTTTGGTACAGCTATAACTGTCAATACCCCCAATATCGCAATAACAACTACCAACTCAATCAAAGTAAATCCCTTATTATCCTTTCTTGCCTTCTTTAAAATCCATTGAAACATCTTTTTCCCCCCTTGTTTTTCTTCTTATATTTCTATAGTGTTTACCATATCAAACATTGGCATTGCCATGGCTATAACTATAAATCCTATAATTATTGCCATAAGCACAATCAATATTGGCTCTAGCATGGTAACCATTTTCTCCATAGACACTTCTACTTCCTCATCATAGAAATCTGCGGTTTTATACAATATATCATCTAAAGCCCCTGATTCTTCTCCAACTTTTATCATAGAATCTACCATAGGTGGAAACATCTCCATATCCTTTATAGCCTTAGACATTGGTACACCTTTTCTTATGTCTTCGTTTGCAATTTCAAGCATATCACATACTATCTTATTTCCTACTACTTTACTTACTGCATCTAAGGCTTGTAATATAGGTATACCACTAGATAACAATATAGATAAAGTTCTTATAAATCTAGAGGTAATAATCTTGATATTCATCTTTTTTATACCAGGAATTTTTATCTTTAAATTGTCGAAAAATCTTCTTCCTTCTTCGGTTTTTTCTAAGGATATAATGCTTAGTATAATAATCAAAGTTATTCCAATAAATATGTACCAATAGCCTGTAAGCCAATTGCTTATAGATAAAAGTGTCCTTGTGGGCCATGGTAATAAAGTGCCATTACTTTCAAACATACCAATGAAGGTAGGCATTACTACCGTTAATAAAAATATTACAACTGCAATTGCGACTATACTAAGTATAATAGGATAAACAAAAGCATTCTTTACTTTGTTCTCTAAACTATTTTCCTTTTCAAAATGGACTGCCATTCTTTCCATAATAACATCTAAATTGCCACTGACTTCCCCTGCTTCCACCATGTTATTAAGTAAGGGTGGGAATATCTTGTTTTGTTTTTTCATCCCTTCTGATAAGGTCATACCCTTTTGTACATCTTCATATACATTAAATATGGCTTTTTTAAGAGTTCTATTTTCCGTTTGCTTTTCTAATATGTCTAAACATTTCACTATACTGATACCTGCATTTAACATAGTATAAAATTGTCTACAAAATATGGCCATATCCTTTTTAGTAACTTTTTTGGCAAATAAATCTTTTTTACTATTGGTAGCTTTATCTTCTTCGATAGACATAGGAAAATAGTTGTTATTTTTTAGCATAGCTAATATATCTGACTCCGATTGAGCTTCAAAGTATCCCTCTAAAACTTGTCCATCTTCAGAAACAGCCTTATACTTGTACACTAGCATATCTTTCACCACCTATAAAATATGTCTTCTTACAATATCCTGATTAACAGCTTGATTTAATAAGGTATCTTTTGAAATTATTCCCTTATTGAATAATTCCAATAAAGAATTATCCATAGTTTTCATTCCTAGTTTCCCTCCTGTTTGTATAGCCGTATCTATTTGATGGGTTTTCTTCTCTCTTATTAAGTTTCTTATAGCAGGGCTAGCAATCATGATTTCGAAGGCTGCCGCCCTTCCATCTCCATTGACTTTAGGTAATAATTGCTGAGAAATTATAGCTTGTATTACGGAAGCAAACTGTATTCTAATTTGCTGTTGCTGATGTGGTGGAAAAACATCTATTATTCTATCTATAGTCTTTGCTGCACCGATTGTATGTAAAGTAGAAAGGACCAAGTGACCAGTTTCTGCTGCTGTTAATGCTATGCTTATGGTTTCCAAATCTCTCATCTCTCCAACAAGTATAACATCGGGATCTTGTCTTAATGCTGCTTTAAGAGCATTGGCAAAGCTACAAGTATCTAGACCAATTTCCCTTTGATTTATTATGCTTTTATTATGTTTATGAAAATACTCTATTGGATCCTCCAAGGTTAAAATATGATATCTACTTTCTAAATTGATTAAATTGACTATAGAGGCTAGAGTAGTAGACTTACCACTTCCCGTAGGGCCGGTAACCAAAATTAGGCCCCTTGGCAGCCTAGATAGATCTTTTACGACCAAAGGAAGACCTAACTCTTCAATGGTTGGTATTTCAAGTGGGATAATCCTTATCGCCATTGCATAACTACCTTTTTGCTTATATGCGTTCACTCGAAAGCGCCCAATACCTGGACTTGAAAAAGAAGTATCTAATTCCCCCCTTGTTTCAAGTTCTTCTTGTTGCTTTTTATCTAGAACTTGTTTGACTAACTCTTTTGTATCATCTGGTTTTAAATTTTTTGTACCGTAATCTATTAATGAACCATTGATTCTTAATATTGGTGGTACTCCCACTGTAATATGTATATCAGAAGCTTTATTTTTCACAGCACATTTAGCTAAATCTATTAAATCCATATGAATCCTCCTAACCCAATGTATAACCAGCCTTTAACACTTCTTCTATTGTAGTTAAGCCATTTAAAGCTAGGTTGACTGAACTTTCTAATAAAGGTATCATTCCATTATTCACAGCACAAATCCGCAATTCATCAATACTTGCTCCATTGTTTATCAATTTTCTCATATTTTCATTAACTACCATCACTTCATGAACTGCCCTTCTACCTTTATATCCATTATTACATTTATTGCAGCCTTTAGACTTATAAAAAGTAATATCATCTTCAATATTTAATCCTAAAAAACTCTTATCCGAATAACTAGCCTTATAAGCAGTTTTACAATTTGGACATAATTCCTTTACTAGCCTTTGAGATACTATACCTATAACAGCAGACGATACTAGATAGGGTTCTACACCCATATCTACAAGTCTTACCACAGAAGATGCACTATCATTAGTATGAAGAGTAGATAGAACTAAATGACCAGTAATAGCTGCTCTAATAGCTATTTCAGCCGTTTCCGCGTCCCTTATTTCACCTATCATTATGATATCTGGGTCTTGCCTTAATATAGACCTTAATCCACTAGCAAAGGTCAATCCTGCCTTAGGATTAATTTGAACTTGGTTTATACCTTCTAGTTTATATTCAACAGGGTCCTCAATAGTAATAATGTTTTTTTCAACTTTATTAAGTTCTTTCAAAACCGCATACAATGTAGTAGTTTTACCACTTCCAGTTGGCCCGGTTACTAGTATCATTCCATAAGGTTGTCTTAAAATCTTATCAAAGGATTTTAAATTTTCCTTGGTAAAACCCAATTCATTTTTTGCAAACATAAAATTATTTCTATCTAATAATCTCAAAACAATTTTTTCGCCATAGACAGTTGGAATTGTTGAAATACGCATATCTATTTCCTTATTATTGATTTTAGATTCAACTCTCCCATCCTGGGGAATCCTTTTTTCAGCAATATCCATTCTTCCCATAATTTTTATCCTAGTGGTTATTGCTGAAAGGCTATTTTTAGATAACCTCATCATCTCATGTAAATCACCATCTATTCTAACCCTAACACATATATCTTCAGGACAGGGTTCAATATGTATATCACTAGCCCTCAAATTTATGGCCTGCTGTATGATATAATTAACTAGTTTTACAATAGGAGCTGTAGCTATCTCTAATAATTCATCATTTTCAAACTCCTTCAAATCACCAACATCATAGGACTCAGTAAATTCTCTTAACACATTTCTAGTAGTTTCTTGCCTATAGTATTTATCAATATTTTTCAATATACTTTCCCTATTTGAAGTTACTGGCTGAATATCATACCCTGTAAACATTTTAATATCATCAATTGCAAAAATATTTAATGGATCGGCCATAGCCACTATAAGATAATCATCTTTCTTATCTATGGCTATTAGATCATAACGCCTAGCAGTGCTTTCAGGAATCAAAGCAGCAATATCTCCCTTAATCGCAAACTCATCTAAATTCACATGTGGAATACCTAATTGAAATTCCAAAACTTCAATAATGTCATTACTTGTAAGATATCCTTCATCTACAAGAACCTCGTCAATCCTTTTATTAGCTGTTTCTTGTTCTTTTAATACCTTATCTAACTGCTCCTTAGTAAGTTTTCCTGAATAAAGTAACAGCTCACCTAATTTCAAACTCGATGTTTTCATACTTTTCACCTATTAATATATATTTATATATTTTGTATACAACTTTGCTTTTCATATATTGCATTATAATACTATTCTACATGACTTTTCAGAATTCCTTCTATTTTATAAAAATTTTCATTTATATTATTATGTTCGTCATTTAACCATATATTTTGACTACATAAAGCCTGATTTATCAACATAGATAGCCCTCCTACAGCAAAATATCCCCTATCCTCAGCCAATTGTAAAAACTTTGTTTTTCTAGGCTTATAAATTACATCATATACTATTAATTCTTTAGAAAAACCATCAAATTTTATTGGAGTTTCATCTATATTTGGAAACATACCAACTGATGTACAGTTAATAACTATATCAATTTCATCCTTACAGATATTATTTAGTTCTAATCCGCCATAATCTACAATGATTTCAGGAAATTGTTTTTTGATTTTTTCTGCTAATATTTTTGCTTTTGATAGGCTTCTATTATTTATAAAAATTTTTTTTGCACCTGCTATAGCTAAAGATGTTGAAATAGCATTTGCTGCACCACCAGAACCTAAAATCAATGCTGTCTTGTTTTCAATGTTAATCTTTAACATTTCTAAAGATTTCAAAAATCCTATTCCATCAGTATTATATCCAATTAATTTTCCATTTTCATTTTTTACAGTATTTACAGCTCCAATCATCTTTGCTGCACTATCAATTTCATCTAAATATTCCATAATTTTAATCTTATGTGGTAAAGTAACATTAAATCCTTTTATATTTAAAATTTTTAAGGTATTAACAACCATTTCCAAGTCTTCTTCTTCCACATCAAAAGTTAAGTATATGTTGTTTTTTCCAATTAAATTAAAATAGTTATTATGAATTATTGGTGATAATGATTTCGAAATTGGATGTCCAATTAAACAATAAATAGCTGTATCCCAACTTATCATCATGTTTTCTCCCTTCTATTTAATTCTTCTATTATTATAACAGATTTTTGTTTAATTATTTGTTATCATTTATGATGATATTCATTATGATAACCTTGTTCCTTCTTTATACATATAACTTAAAATTTAGCCTAAATAAAAAAACAATAATAAGTAAAAATATATATAGGAGGTGAGCATTTTGAAAAAAAATAAAATATTATTTTTAGTTTTTGTAGTTGCTTTATTAGTCTCAACAATAGGATGTACTACGAAAAAGCCAATGAGAACTCAAACTAGGATAGGAGTTGAATCACCTGGCAACGATGCTGCTAGACGAAAAAACACTAATATGATGGGTGTAGACAGAAGAAACATGGATAATATATCAGGTATGGGTCCAACTACAACTGACAATGTAGTTAGGAGAAATACAGCTGTAAGACCTAATACTACTGTACCAAATACTACAACTATACCACCCACTACAACCGATATGACTAGAAGGAGTACGGTTGTAGCCCCAAATACTACGGTAACTAGAGCAAGCACTATAGCACAAAGAGTAGCTGATTTAAGTGAAGTTAATAAATGTTCAGTTGTAATAAACGATAATACAGCTCTTGTAGGAGTTGATTTAAAAAGTCATGTTAAGGGTAAAATGACCACTGATTTAAAACGCAAAATTGAAACAACAGTTAAGAATACAGATAGTAGCATAAAGCAAGTAAGTGTAACTGCTGATCCTAATCTATATACAAGAATTAGCAATATGGTTACCGATATCGAAAGAGGAAAACCGATATCTGGATTTGCAGGCGAAATAAAGGAAATTCTTAGAAGAATTACACCTGTAAAATAAATCCGGGGTTTTCCCGGATTTATTTATTTTATATTTTATAGGAAAGGAGATAATTATGAAAAATAAAGTCCCTAAAAATTTAATTTTAATTATTTCTATCTTATTAGGTTTCTCTTTTATTATCTATGAATATTCTAAAGCAGATACTACTAGCAATAATTATGGAATGATAATTAAAAATGGAAGTAAAGAAAAAAAAGTCATAGCTTTGACTTTCGATGATGGCCCTCATCCAAAATATACTAGTGAAATACTAGATATTTTGGATGAATATGATGTCAAAGCCACATTTTTTGTCCTTGGCAAATTTGCTGAAGCCTATCCTGATATCATAAGAAGGCAATGGGAAGAAGGGCATGAAATAGGCAATCATACTTATTCCCATATAAATATAAAAAAAGCCTCTAAAGATAATTTGCAAAAGGAATACAAAAAGACACAGGAAATCGTATATTCTGTAACCAATAGCAAACCAAAGCTATTTAGACCTCCCTATGGTTCATTTGATGAAAAGACAATTGATATAGTAGAAAAAAACAACTCAGTAATTGTGCTTTGGTCCTATAAACAAGATTCAAAGGATTGGAGTAATCCAGAAGTAAATAAAATTGTTAATACTACCTTGTCGAATATTGAAAATGGTGATATTATATTGTTTCATGATTATATTTACTATAATGAAAGTCATACTGTAGAGGCCTTAAAAAAGATAATACCAGAATTAAAAAATAGGGGTTATGAATTCGTTACTATATCTGAATTAATTAATCTATCTACTAATTAGAGAATAATTCCTTTGATTCCACCATTAGCCCATATTTATCTAAGAATGTACTTGGACATGCTTTTTTAGTATTTGTGTTATAAGAATATTAAAATCCGGAAATATTCCCGGATTTAATTATTTAAAGCTTTATTGAGTTTATCGATTGCTCGTTTTTCTATCCTGGAAACGTAAGATCTAGATATACCTAGCATATTAGCAATTTCTCTCTGGGTTTTACATCCCCCATCAATCAATCCATAACGTAATTCAATAATTATCTTTTCTCTACCTTTTAATACTTTGTTTATAGCCTGATACAGTTTCTTTATCTGCAATTTTAGATGAACCTCATCCAATATATCATCCATATCACTTCCTAGTATATCAAGCAAAGATATTTCATTGCCTTCTTTATCTATACCTATAGGTTCTTGTAGTGATACTTCAATCTTTGACTTTTTATTAGCCCTTATGGTCATCAAAATTTCATTTTCTATACACCGTGCTGCATAAGTGGCAAGTCTCGTGCCTTTATTTAAATCAAATGTTGATATGGCCTTTATTAAACCTATAGTCCCAATAGATATTAAATCATCAATGTCTTTTCCTGTATTATTATATTTTTTTACTATATGTGCAACAAGTCTTAAGTTTCTTTCTATAAGAATATTACGTGCTTTTTCATCTCCTTTTTTATATAATTGTAAATAGTACTCTTCCTCTTCTTTAGTAAGTGGTTTTGGAAACGAATTAGTACTTGATATATATCCGGTAAACATTAAAAAGGGTTTTGCAAACCCTCCAAATGAAAACAATAATTGAGTAAACATAAAGGCACCTCCACTTTCCCCATACTAAAGTATATGTATGAAAGATTATGATGGTGCCAGTCCTATCTGCTTATCCTATAAATTTCTTTAATTATCTTTTCAAATATAGGAACTGCTGTTTTGGATCCAGAAATCCCTTCTTCAACCAAAACCGTCACTACATATTTTGGGTTCTTAGCAGGATAAAAACCTGAGAACCACCCATGTATAGCTTCCCTCCCGTTTAATACTGCTTGTGCAGAGCCAGTCTTTCCTCCTGCTCCACCAATCTCCTCTAAATTTAAACTTCTTGCTGTTCCATTTAATACTACATCTAATAAATAATCCTGCGCTATTTCACAGCTCTTTTCTGAAACTATCCTATCTTCATTTCCTCTATTAAACTTTTTAATCATATATCCATCCTTAGTCGTAATTCCATCGACTATTGACATACCTTTTTTTATACCTTTATTTGCTACTATCATCATCATATTAGTAATTTGTAATGGCGTTGTTTCAATGCTGCCTTGACCAATTGAAATATTTCCTATAGAAGGCCCCTGCAATTCTTTGCCTGATGGAAGATTGCCTTCAATTTCTTCTAATAATCCAATATTTATTTTTTCACCAAAACCTAGTTTCTTACTCATATCAATAATTTTTTTGCTACCCAATTCTTGCCCCAATTGAATAAAAGCAGAATTACATGATTTTGAAAAAGCTTCCTTCAAATTTATATGTCCATGCCCATCTACATTATTACATTTGATGGTTACATTGTTTATTTGTTCATACCCTTTGCAATAAAAACTTTTATCTACATAAGATAAATCTTCCTCCAATGCTGTCAAAAGTACTACAGTTTTAAACAAAGAGCCTGGTGGATAAGCTACTTGAACTGCCTTATTATATAAAACCATATCATCTCTATCTAGATATTCATCTATATCCTTTTGATTAAAATTTGGTCTGCTAGCCATGGCAACAATATCCCCAGATTCAACATCTGCCACAATTACTGCACCATTTTTTCTTTCACTATCCAATATATTTTCAACAATTTTTTGTATATGATAATCAACGGTTAATTTAACTCCATTTGGTTCCATAGAATTTATCTTTTGATTAACCGTATATTCCCCTCCAAGAATTATATTCTTCTTTTCATCCAACTCTATGTATAAGGATTGATTCTCTCCATTCTTAAGAATTTCATCATAAGCCTTTTCTATCCCTGCTTCACCTTTATTCTCGGATTTATTAATGTATCCAATGACATGAGATAATATGTTTTTCTCTCCATATCTAAGAATTCTATCTGCCGTGAAAATATCTTTACTGTTATTAATGCCTTCCACATTAAATTTTAATGGTATATCGACGATGGTCCCCTTAAAATTTATATATTCATCTAAGTTTTCTTTATCTACCGTGCTATTGTTTATAATAAAACTCTTTAATTTTTCATTACTCATTATATTATTTTTAAATGCAAATATAGTAGTAATTCTATCCTTATTAGTAAGTGGAATTAAGTTCCTATCATAGATAATTCCTCTATTAGGGGATAGATTAACTTCTTTACTCCTTTGTTTTAATGCTTGTATTTTTAGGGAATCATAGTTTTTTATTTGTATCCAATATAATCTCCCTATCAACAAAACAAATAAAAACGTTGATGCAAACAATATATTAAAAATCCTATTATGAATTATGTTCTTCCTAAATCTTCTCATAAAAAAACCTCCTGCCTTGATAACTATATTATTACCAATAAACAGGAAAGGTATTAGATCATTTATCCAATATAGAATTAATTTTAGTTACAATAATATCTATAGCTACTTTGTTATATCCTCCTTCAGGAATTATAATATCAGCATATCTCTTGCTGGGTTCAACAAACTGTAAATGAGCGGGCCTAACAGTTGTCATGTACTGATTGATAACTGAATCTAAGGTTCTACCTCTTTCCTTTATATCCCTTTCAATTCTTCTTATGACCCTTACATCAGAATCCGTATCTACAAATATCTTAATATCACATAAATTACGAATTTCTTCATCATTTAATATCAGTATTCCTTCCAAAATGATTATTTCTTTGGGACAAACCGTAATGGTTTCATCTTTTCTTGTATGATTTTCAAAATCATAGATTGGCTTTTCAATAGTTTTATTATCTAATAAGGCTTTCAAATGTTTTACTAATAAATCATTATCAAATGCAAAAGGATGATCATAATTAGTATTAACTCTTTCTTCATAAGATAAATGGCTTTGATTTTTATAATAAGAATCTTGTTCTATAATTGCTACATTTTTTTCATGAATAGATTTTAATATTTTTTTTGATACAGTGCTTTTACCTGAACCTGTCCCACCTGTAATTCCAATTAGCAATGGTTTATTCATCAACGTCATCCTCTCTGACCTTTCTAATAATATCCCAACTTTCAACTTTTCTTTCCATTTTTATCTTGACAATTTGTTGTGGATGAGGAGCTACTTCTATTTCATTTCCTTCTTCGTCCCACATTTTTTCAATTGTTTGAGTAAAGTAATCTTTACTTGGTCCAAATATTTCAACCTCGTCTCCTACAAACATCCTATTTCTTTGCTCTACAGTAGCTATTTTGCTTTCTTCATCGTAATCAAGGATAAGCCCTACATAATCATATCCCCTGATATAGGAGCTAGATGTATATATCTGATCCTCTTCTGTTGGCTTCCCAAAATAAAACCCTGTGGTAAAGTCTCTATGACTAGCCTTCTTAATTTCATCGATCCATTCTTCTTTAAAAGTATAATTTTGAGGATCTTTAAAATATTCATCTATAGCCATTCTATAAGAACGGATAACTGTAGCAACATAATAGGAGCTCTTTACTCTTCCTTCAATCTTAAAGCTTCCTATCCCAGATTTAACTAGCTCTGGAATATACTTTATCATGCATAAATCCTTGGAGTTAAATATAAATGTACCTTTTTCATCCTCTACAACCGGAAAATATTCTCCTTGTCTCTTTTCTTCCATTAAGTAATATTTCCATCTACATGGATGTGCACAATCTCCCATATTCGCATCCCTGCCTGCCATATAGTTACTTAACAAGCATCTTCCTGAATATGATATACACATAGCTCCATGAACAAAGGTTTCAATTTCTAAATCTTTAGGTATCCTATCTATTATCTCTCTAATTTCCTTAAGGGACAGTTCTCTTGCTAAAACAATTCTTCTTATGCCTAAATTATACCAAAACATTATGGTTTCATAATTTGTAACACTAGCTTGGGTACTTAAATGTATTGGTAAACTGGGGACAGTTCTTCTTATAATAGAAAAAATCCCTGGATCAGATACAATTACTCCATCCACTCCAATACCATATAATGCTTTTGTATACTCTTCTAATCCTTCTAAATCTTCATTATGAGGAACTATATTCATAGTTACATATATTTCTTTCCCTCTATTATGAGCAAATTCTACTCCTTCTTCAATTTCATCTATTGTAAAATTTTTTGATGCTTTCCTTAGTCCAAACTGTTCTCCACCTAAATATACAGCATCAGCTCCATATACTATGGCAATCTTTAGCTTTTCCAAATCCCCTGCTGGCGCTAACAACTCTGGCTTTTGCAAATCATTTCACTCCTCTCTATAAGTTAATGCAACACCATCACCAATAGGTATAACACAGGAAGTATACCCTTCTAGATGGTTAATGTATTTAAGATATTCTCTTAATCTTTTTACTATGGTTTTCTTTCGCCTTATAACCAATTTATCAGAAGCCACCATACCTTTAAACAAAACATTGTCTGACATGATTACTCCTTTTTCATTCAATAATTTTATACAAGAATTAAAAAATTCTAGATATTGACCTTTTGCCGCATCTAAAAATATAAAATCAAACTTCTCATCTAAGGATGGAAGTATTTCTTCCGCTTCTCCATATAGTATCTTTATTTTTTCCTTGTATTTTGTGTTATTAATATTTTTCTTTGCTAAATCCACCATATCTAGTCGTCTTTCAATGGTAGTTATCTTACAATCATTATCTGTAGATAAAGCCATAATAAGGGCAGAGTAGCCAATAGCAGTACCAATTTCTAATATATTCTTTGACCTATCTATTTTTAGTAACACCTTTAATAGTTGAGCTGTTTCTTTTTCTATAATAGGAACATGGTTCTCTTCTGCATACAATTCTAATTCTCTTAAATATCCTACATTTTCAGGTAATATACTTCGGATATACTCTTCAATATATTCTTCATTTATATGTGTCAATCTAAATTTACCCTCCTTAGCATAAATTAATACGTGGCAATATGCCCACGTATTAATACTATTATTTGAATAAAGCCATCCTATTTATTAGGATTTGCATTTAAATGTTCTTTATATGTCTTAGAAAAAGTATGAGCTCCCGTCCCATCCTCTTTTGTTCTAAAATATAAATATTCTACATCTGCAGGGTTTACAGATGCAATTAAAGATTTTTCACCTGGTGAAGCTATGGGTGTTGGTGGCAATCCTTCATGAATATAGGTATTATATTCGGACTCAATTTGTGTATCCTTCTCTGATAATACTTCTTTTCTCTCTCCTAATGCATATTGAACAGTAGCACAAGACTGCAAAAGCATGCCTTCCTTTAATCTATTATGAAATACAGCAGAAATAAATTCTCTTTCATCGTCACGCTTGCCTTCTCTTTCTATAATTGAAGCTAAGGTAACCACTTCATTTAAGGACAAATCATGTTTTCCCATATTTCCTCTTATATCCTTTTCGTATATTTTTTCAAATTGAGTAAGCATTTTATCAATTATTTCTTCTTCTGTAGAATCCGCATATATCTCATAGGTAGCAGGAAAAAGAAATCCTTCTAAACTTTGATCACCCTTTAATTCTTTTAGAAATGGATGCTTGTCCTGAAAGTACTTTTTATCTGAAGTTAAGTTTAAGAATTTTTCCTTATCTACTAAATTTTCCTTTGATAATTTTTCAGCCATTTGTTCTATTTCATAGCCCTCTGGGATGGTAAATCTTACAACATTTTGATTTTTAGCTCCTTTAGAAAATTCATCTATTATGGCATTAACATCCATTCCAGTATTTAACATATATATTCCTGCCTTTAACTTACCATCGGCTTCTTTGTTTTTTACCGCTATTTTAAATATTAGCCTATTTTTTATTAATCCCTCATCCTTTAATATATTTGAAATTTTGCTAGTGCTGCTGCCAGCAGGTATTTCTACGCTGACTTTTTTAGGATTATTCAAATCTACAGCTGTAAAACTACTTCTATAATAGGATTTACCTAATAACAATACTAACACTATCAAAAACAAAATAGCTACTTTGCCTTTATTTTTTTTCTTTCTAGCTTTTGTTGTATCCACCACATAATCTCCACCTTTAAACTGATATTTATCTATTTTATTATACAGTCTTTATAATTTTATTACAAGATTTAACATGGTTAGCTGAAAGAGTTCTATTGATTTTTAATATGTTTTGTTGCCTTATTATACACGGATAATATTAGGGTGCCAAATATGGCTACTGATGCAATCTCTCCGCCAGTAATCCCGAGTACAGTGATTAAGTATGGAATCCTTGTAAAATAGGATACCCAAATGGATACAATAAATCCATTTAAAATCACAGGTGGTAAAGCACCTAAGAATCTATTTGGCATTTTACTTGTCAAATAGGCTGCCAAAAGGGTAACCAGACTACCTCCAATTATATCGATTAAACCAAATGCCGAGGAAGACGGTAGTATTAAATTTGCTACTAAACAGCCTACAAATAGCCCTGGTATAGCTGCTGTTTCAACCAAGGGCAATAAAGTTAAACCTTCAGCTATTCTAAGTTGGACTGGACCAAAAGCTAGATCCCCCATAGGTAATTGTATCAGTATAAGAACTAAGTAAATTCCAGCAATTAGGCTTGCTTTAGTTAGATACTTTGTATTCATATATAAGCCTCCTTAGCTAAGAAGATTAATCTTCCTCAACATCTATAGCCTCCCCAATAATATTATTTATATCTTGAACCATTTGAGAAAACCTTAATTGAGCAGTAAAAAATTCCTTAATGGCTGGATTAAGCATTAAAACATCTTCCAATTTATTTAATTTCTCAATTTTTTCTTTATCTATTTCCTTTCCCGATAATTGTTCCTTCTGTACTTCTAGAACCTTATTCATAAAATTTTCTATCATCTCTTTGTTTTTTTCATTAGAATAAGCGGCTTCCTTTTTTCCCACATAGACCTTATATTCATCTGACTCCTTTATTGCCTTAGCTAATTTATGAGCTTCATTATAAACATTACTCATTATTATAACCTCCTTTGATTTTTGTATTATTAATAATATAATACCCCTGTTATTTAATTCAATATTATATCATTAATATTGGTCATTGAACAGGGATTATACCTCAAAGTATCCTAGCTTATTCTATAGAATAAGCTAGGATACTCATTTTACACTTCCATTATTATAGGTAAAATCATCGGATTTCTTTCTATTTTTTCATATAAAAATCCTCTTAGCCCATCTCTTATATTGGATTTTAAAGTAGCCCAATCCGTTATATGCTTTTTCTCGCATTCAGTCAATATGTCCCTTACAACCTTCCTTGATTCTTCTATTAAATCCTCTGATTCTCTAACATATACAAATCCCCTAGATATAATATCTGGTCCTGCAATCACTTTTCCATCCTGTTTGCTCATGGTTACAACCACAACTATTAATCCATCTTCAGATAAATGTTTTCTATCTCGTAATACGATATTTCCCACATCTCCAATACCTAATCCATCAACAAGAATATTACCTGCTTGAACACATTGATTGATGGCACCAGTATCTTTTGTGAATTCAATAACTGAACCATTATGAGCTATGAAAATATTTTCTTTTGGCATACCTAGTTCTTCAGCTAATTCCGCATGTCTTTTTAAATGTCTAGCTTCACCATGGACTGGTATGAAAAATTTTGGCTTAATCAATGTATGGATTAATTTTAATTCTTCTTGACAAGCATGCCCTGATACATGAACATCTGCTAAGGATTCATAAATAACTTTGGTTCCAATTTCTACTAATTTGTTTATTACCCTAGAGATAGTTTTTTCATTACCAGGTATAGGCGAAGCAGAAATTACCACCAAGTCTTCAGGCACCAATTCTATCTTTCTGTGTTCAGAAAAAGCCATTCTTGTTAAGGCTGACATTGGCTCTCCCTGACTGCCAGTAGTTAATATTACAATCTCGTTACTTGGATATTTATCCATATCATTAATATCAATTTGCGTACCTTCTTTTATTCTTAAATAACCTAAATCTTTAGCTACATTCATGGTATTTATCATACTTCTCCCTGAAACAATAACTTTTCTACCATAAAGTTCTGCAGAATCTACCACTTGCTGTATCCTGTGAACATTAGAAGCAAAAGTTGCTACAATTATCCTTTGAGGTGCTTTTAAGAAAATATCATTAAAAGTAGCCCCTACAGTTTTTTCAGACATGGTATATCCTGGTCTTTCTACATTGGTGCTATCTGCTAATAATACTAATACACCCTTACTTCCAATCTCTGCAAACTTATGCAAATCAATATAATTATCGCTAATAGGAGTATAGTCTATCTTGAAATCACCTGTGTGTACCACAACACCTACTGGAGTGTGTATTGCAAGGGCAACACTATCAGGTATACTATGGCTTGTTTTTATGAATTCTATAGAAAAACAACCTAACTTAATCGTATCATTCGCCTTTATTTCATTTAACTTAACGTTTTCAATTTTATGTTCCTTTAGCTTATTTTCCACCAATCCTAAGGTTAGTTTGGTACCATAAATAGGTAAGTTTAGTTTTTTAAGAAGATAAGGTAAACCTCCAATATGATCTTCATGACCGTGAGTTAGAATTATTCCTCTAATCTTATCCTTGTTTTTTAATAAATATGTTATATCAGGTATAACCACATCAATACCTAACATTTCATCTTCTGGGAAGCTTAAACCACAATCAACAACGATTATATCGTCCTTATATTCAAAAACAGTAATATTTTTTCCAATCTCGCCTAATCCGCCTAGTGGAATTATCTTTAACTTATTTGGTTTTCTTGCCACTCTATCATCTCCTCTTATTATTAATTTCTCCATTTAATAAAGTATATAGTCATCAGATTACTGTAAATGCTGCTTAAAAAAATAAATCCCAAAATGGGATTTATTTTTGGCAATCAGTACAGTACCCAAAAAATTTCACATTGTGATCTACAATTTTAAAACCATTTTCAACTTCAATTTGGGCTTCTAAATTTTCTAATAGATCTAGTTTAACTTCCGTTACTTTCCCACATTTTAAGCATATTAAATGATGGTGATGGTGACTTTCCGAACTATAATTTAATTCATATCTATTATATCCATCGTCAAAATTTAATCTATAAATTATATTTAGTTTTTCTAATAGTTGCAAAGTTCTATATACTGTAGCTATGCCGATCTCTGGGTATTTAGTCTTTACTATATCATAAATCTCCTCAGGGCTTAAATGTTTATCACGATTTTCAATAATAACATCTAAAATTGCCCTCCTTTGAGTAGTCAGCTTATACCCCTCTTTTTTAAACTTCTCCTTAACATCATCCATATTAATATCCATTTTTTCACCCGCTTATTATCCTATAATATAGAATACTTGACATTTCTCTTGTTTATCAGCCATTGGTATTTATTGCAGCTTTTCTTTTTGTATTTCTTCGTACACTTCTATAACTTCCTCAAGTTCATCCTCATCATCAATACCAACTAAAATAGGCTCTCCTAGTTCATCGTATTCAATCCTTAAAAGATAAGTTAACGCTTCTATATCATCTGATGGTAACAACGCTGCATAGTCTATATCATCCAATCCAAAGGTTGCCAATACTTGAAATTCCTTTTTATTTCCCATTTCATCTAATAGAACTATTCTTTCATTCATATTTTCACCCTCTTGTCTTTCTATCTAAATAGATCTGCAATATATATGTTGCTGCCACCTTATCAATGACCTTCTTTCTATTTTGTCTACTTACATCGCCTTCTATTAATGTTCTTTCAGCAGCCATCGTAGTCAATCTTTCATCTTCTAAAATGATTTCTATATTAATTCTCTTTTTTAGCTTATCAATAAAATTTAATACTTTTTCCCCTTGCGGTCCCACAGTATTGTTCATGTTTTTGGGAAATCCTATAACTATCTTATTGACATCATACTTTTTAATCAAATCTTCTATCTCTTCTATATCCTTTTTATTGCTTTCTCTTCTAATAGTTTTAATCCCTTGAGCAGTAAGTAATAGTGGATCGCTTATAGCCACACCTATAGTCCTATCCCCCACATCTAATCCCATTATCCTATTCATATATATCACCTATCTATATTACCTTTATGCAAAATTCTGGGCAATTTCTTGCACAATATCCACATAAAATGCAATTTTCATTTGGCGTTGCTTTTCCGTCAATGATTTCAATTCCATTTTGTTTACAAGTTCTAACACAGTTGCCACAACCTATGCAGTAATCAGCAATAATTAATTTTCTCTTTTTCTTTCTTAATTTGTCCCTTAAGTATTCTGGTATTTCACCTGTTTCCATCAAACTTACATTGCAATCTACTTCTTCTTTAGACTGCATTCCAATTGCAATGGAATGAATAAAAGGTATGTTTTTTACAAAATTAAAGGCTTCTTTCGATTGACTAATTAAATGTCCCCCTCCTAAAGGTTTCATTCCATAAATTCCCTTACCCATATTATAGGCTTTCTCTATCATTGCCAGCATATCTTCAATAGTACCATCTTGAATTCCTATGCCTTCTTTATTTACAATAGGATGAACTATTTCAATTTCATCATACTGAGTTGCAGCAAATACACCTGATACTCTATGGGTAGATATTCCTATTGCCCTTATTTTGCCCATCTCTTTGGCTTTTAAAAAATATTCTATTGCCTCATAATGTCCTCTAATAGTATGGATACTTTCCTGTTCATGTAACAAGAATATATCAATATAATCAGTTCCTAGCTCTCTTAATGCTAAATCAAGACTCTCCTTTGCCATCTCCTTTGTATATGCATAACATTTAGTTGCAATGACATAATCTTCTCTATTAATATTTTTTAATGCTTCTTTAATATATTTATAATTATCATATATTTCAGCTGTATCAATAAAGTTAATACCTTTAGTATATGCATATTGAATAAGCTTTGCCCCTTCTTCAACAGGCAAATTTGCTTGAAAAGGAGTCATAGTTAAAGAACCAAAGCAGAGCCTTGAAACTTCAATGCCAGTATTGCCTAATTTTATTCTATTCAATTAATCCACTTCCTGTTTAATATATATTCCTTTTTTAAACCTCTTCTTCATTCTTCAAATAGTTTCCTAATATCTCTTCTAATAATTCATCCCGCTCTATCTTTCTAATTAAACTTCTTGCATTGTTATGGCTAGTTATATAAGTCGGATCCCCGGATAGAATATATCCTATCATTTGGTTTATAGGGTCATAGCCTTTTTCTTTTAAAGCTTCATATACTGTAAATATAATTTTTTTTGCTTCATTTACGTTTTCCTTTGGCGGTTCAAATTTCATAGTCTCATTAAAATTATTATCCACAAAAACACCCCCTATAGTATTTATACTATATCATATATATAATATTTATTTTAATTGTTCTTTTATTATAGTGGGAACTATATTTAAAGCTTCTTCTACTTTATTTATATTTTTACCTCCTGCTTGTGCCATATCTGGGCGGCCTCCACCTCCACCGCCAGTAACCTTTGCCACTTCTTTAATGATGTTACCAGCATGGATACCTTTTGTCACCATATCCTTAGTTACCATTGAAACAAAAGATATCTTTTCCTCGTGAACACTAGCTAAAACTATAACCCCAGATTCCATTCTATTTCTTATTTCATCGCCTAAATTTCTTAAACTATTCATATCCATATTTTCTACTTTATAAGTTATTAGATCTACCCCATTAATATTTACTTTTGCTTTTAGTATTTCATCAGCAATAGATAAAGCCATCTTAGATTTTAGTAATTCTATTTCTTTTTCTTTATCCTTAAGTTCTTCTACTACATTATATGCTCTTTCAATTAAATCCTTTTTATTTGTCTTTAAAATATTGCTAACTTTATCAACACTTCTTTCTAGCTCATTTAAATAGTCATAAGAAGCTTCCCCGGTAATGGCTTCAATTCTTCTAACGCCAGAAGCAATACTTGACTCGGATATAATTTTAAATAACCCTATATTGCTTGTATTGTCAACATGAGTACCACCACATAATTCCATTGAATAATCGCCCATTTGTACTACTCTAACTTGATCCTTATATTTATCTTCAAATAGCCCAATTACACCCATTTCTTGTGATTCCTTTAGTGAAGTTTCTATGGTTTTTACTTCTAAAGAGTCTAAAATTCTTTCATTTACTATTCTTTCTACTTCCTTTAATTGATCATCACGTATAGCTTCATAATGAGTAAAATCAAATCTTAATCTATTAGGAAGTACAATAGATCCAGCTTGGTTTACATGATCTCCCAATACATCCTTTAACGCTCTGTGCAGTAAATGAGTAGCAGAATGGTTTCTTTTAATATCACTTCTACGTTTTCTATCAACAATTGAAACTACCGTATCTCCGTTTTTTATACTACCCTTCTTTACTTTAATAAAATGGATTATGGTTTGATCATTTATTTTTTTTGTATCCACAACTTTTCCTACAAAATTTTCATTTTGAATATAACCAGTATCCCCTACCTGTCCTCCTGATTCAGCATAGAATGGAGTCTCTTTCAAAAGCACAACTCCTTCTTCTCCTTCATCTATTCTATCCACAATTTCTCCATCAAAATATAATCCAATTACTTCTGTTTCCCATTCTACATTTTCATAGCCTTTGAAAATAGTTTCATAGTTCTTGTTTAATCCAATAGAACTACCATTTTCCCACCCAAAATCAGAAAATCCTTCTCTAGCCTTTCTTGCTCTTTTTCTTTGTTCTTCCATATGAGCATTAAATTCAGATTCATCTACAGTTAAGCCTTTTTCCTCCAATATCTCCCTTGTTAAATCTAGCGGAAATCCATAAGTATCGTATAATTTAAAAGCTTTTTCTCCACTTAAGCATTTTCCCCTATTATTTATCATATCTTCAATATATTCTTCTAAGATATTAAGACCTTGATGGATTGTTTCTTGGAATTTTTCTTCTTCAGCCCTTATAACCTTTTTAATTTGCTCTTCTCTTTCCTTAAGTTCTGGGTATTCCACCCCCCATGATTCAATAAATTTCTCAACAATAGAATTTAAGAAAG
>DHBY01000061.1:87709-94156 GCA_002398845.1 Firmicutes bacterium UBA4916
AAAAATGTCATTGCTCTAGTATGATCAGTAATAACCCTAATAGAAGCATCAGTTTTCGCATCCACACCATAAGTTTTACCAGAAATCTTTTCTACATACTTAAGGATTTTCCTAATCTCTCCTACCTCAAATATGTTTTCTGCCCCTTCCATTATAGTAGCAATTCTTTCAAGTCCCATTCCAGTATCAATATTAGGATGCTCTAATGGATGGTAATTACCATTTTTATCTTTATCATACTGGGTAAATACCAAGTTCCAAACTTCAATAAATCTATCACATTCACAACCAGGCTTACAAGTAGATTTACCGCAGCCATATTTTTCTCCTCTATCTACATAAATTTCAGAACAAGGACCACAAGGACCCACTTCTAATTCCCAAAAATTATCTTCCTTTCCTAACCGTACTATTCTTTCTTCATCTAAGCCAATAACTTTGTTCCATATTTCAAAGGCTTCTTCATCATCTAAGTATATAGATACCCATAACTTTTCCCTTGGAATCTCCATTTTTTCAGTTAAAAACTCCCAAGCCCATTCTATGGCTTCCTTCTTAAAATAGTCTCCAAAAGAAAAATTTCCAAGCATTTCAAAAAAGGTAGCATGTCTATCTGTTTTACCTACATTTTCTATATCTCCTGTCCTAATACATTTCTGACAAGTTGTAGCCCTTTTTTTAGGAGGGATTTTTTCTCCAGTGAAATAGGGTTTTAATGGAGCCATACCTGCATTTATAAGTAGTAAACTCTTATCATTCTTAGGCACTAAGGGAAAGCTTTCCATAATCAAATGATCTTTCCCTTCAAAAAATTTTAAAAACTCGTGTCTTATTTCATGTAACCCCATGTTTTTCATCTATTGTACACCTCTCTATAAATAATATTATTCCTATACTAAGTAGCCATATTCCTGCGGATTATAAAAAATTCGCCCCTGCCATAGAGACGAGAATTCACGTTCCTATCTATATTTGGATTATAATTTAAACTGGGGCTTTTGTCAACAAATTAGAATAAAGAGACTACTAATCTCCTATATCTGGTTTCTTAGCCAAATCTATAAAAAAGCCAAATAATATTTTGATTATAGCCACAGTAGGAATAGAAAATACCATACCTATAACTCCAAATACACCACCACCAATGATTAAAGCAAGCAAAACTGTAATAGGGTGTATCCCAGTACTTTCTCCGATGATCTTAGGTGCCAATACATTATTTTCTACCCACTGAATTCCAACAAACAAAATAGCTACCCAAAGTGCTTTAATGGGACTATTTAATAATGCAAAAAATATCGCAGGCAAAAATCCAATAAATGGCCCAAAATAAGGTATAATATCAGCAATACCTGTTAGCATACCTATTACTATTGCAAAATCAACGTTTAATATTAAAAGTAGAATAGTAGTTGCAATACCTACATACAAAGCTAAAAGCAGCCTTCCCCTTATAAATTGACCTAAAGCCCTATCAATTTCTAAAAAAAGCCCTTTAACTTCCTTTCTTCTTTTCTTAGGTATAGCCAAATAAAGCTTATTTTTGAAATAATCTTTATCTTTAAGAAAGTAAAAGGTTAATATTGGTATCAATATTAAACTAATAACTTTTGAAAAAGTAGATATGATTCCTTCAATAAATTTACTTATACTAGTAACAATCATAGCTTCTATACCATTGATATTTTTTAATATGACTTCTTCTATACTTTTAAATATAGGGGGCATATTATCCATATTAGCAATATACTTGGCATATATACGGTCAATAACCCCAGAAAGCTCCCCAATATATGATGGAAGCACTAATAATAATCTTTTCATTTCTTTAACTGTTTTTGGTATTACTAAAAATGATAAGACTAATATAATTCCAATAATAACTAAATAAATAAAAAGAACACCTAAACCTCTACTTATTTTATGCTTCTCAAAAAAATTAACAATGGGGTTTAACAGATAGGCTAATATAGCAGAGATTAGTATAGTATATATAGTATCCGTTATAATCCCATATTTCTTAGCCAAGAAATAAATAAAATATATTGATAACAAGGTAATAATTATAGGTAATGTCTTTTTCCTATTTATTTTTATCTTATTACCATCTTCAATATATCTATTCCCTATCCCAATTAAATAATAAATCAAAAGTATTATAAATATAGAAGTTAAAATAATTAAATTTCTAATTAACATGGTTGATTGTATATTCATTGTACTTGTCTTCATTTGTATTAACTTAATAGGCAGCTTAAGCTGCCTATCCCCACAATGAATTTATACCATTTTTTAAAGTAGAAGTTGCTCTTCTAGCAGATCTCATAACTTTTCTCTTTTGCATAGGTCCCATTTTAGTACCAAAGATCATGCCCAAAGATGTTCCTACAATGGTTCCAAATAATGCTCCATTTTTGAATCCATTATTATTCATATTTATCCTCTCCTTTACTCTTTGTAACTATTATTTTCTCACACAATAAACAATTAATTCTATTAGTTTTTTGTAATAATAGTTAATTTTGCTAATTTAGTTTAAATCTTTATTGGATATAAAGATGCAATCTTCTTCAATTATTGTATTTTCAAAGAGAGGCATATAGTTTCTACCTTTAAATAAATCTTCAAATACTCCTTCTGTAATTATGAAACCTTCTATTAAACCATCTAACTTGTTTATTACTACATCCTTTACATAACCAATACATTCTCCATCTTCATTTCTTATTTCCTTATCAATATATTTAAAACCTTCATTGATGTCCTCTTCTAATTTTTTCCTAAAAATTTTACTATCTTTTAAATATAATGCTTGATGGTTTTCTAAAAGTTGGATATCCTCGTAGGAAATAGGAGCCTTATTTTTTATTAAATTCTTGCTTTTTACAACTAGATAGTTAACCTTTTTTAAATCCTCAGAATAAATTACATCTAAAATATTGCCCATAATTTCTCCTGTTTCCTTATTAATTACTTTGTATGTTACCAATTGTTTATACCTAATCACAAATATGCCCCTCTTTCATTTTATTACTTAATTTATTATTCCAAATAAAAATGATTTTTATTAAGTCAAATTTGTCCATTTTTATTGGATGTACAAGTTTAAAATTATAAGAGGGGTATAATAAAGCTAAAGTTCCTCTAATTCATGGTGTTCATGAGAATCATCTGTCGGGTTAAAATCTTCTAATCCTTCTATATGGACATTATTCTTTTTTGAATAATCGAGTAAAGCTGCCTTAACAGCTTGTTCTGCTAAAACAGAACAATGCATTTTTATAGGAGGTAATCCATCCAAAGCTTCTGCTACTGCTTTATTGGTTAATTTCATAGCTTCTCCTATACTTTTACCTTTAATCATTTCTGTTGCCATACTAGATGAAGCAATAGCGGAGCCACAACCAAAAGTCTTAAATTTCACATCTACAATAATTCCATCTTCTATTTTTAAATACATCTTCATTATATCCCCACACTTTGGGTTCCCAACTTCTCCTATGCCATCAGCATCTTCTATCTCCCCTACATTTCTTGGATTTCTAAAATGCTCCAATACTTTTTCTGAATACATTTATTTGTCCTCCTTTGCCTTGTCATATAATGGCGACATAGCTCTTAACCTTGCCACTATTTCTATAAGTTTTTCAACTACATAATCAACCTCTTCTTCACTATTAAAGTCTCCTAATGTAAGCCTTAAGGATCCATGAGCTATTTCATGAGGAAGGCCTATAGCTAACAATACATGGGATGGATCTAGGGTTCCTGATGTACATGCTGAACCACTAGAACCTGCTATACCTTCCATATCTAAACTTAATAATAGTGATTCTCCTTCAATAAATTTAAAACAAAAATTTACATTTCCAGGTAATCTATTGGTTGGATGACCATTTAATCTAACATAATCTATATTCTCAAATACCTTCTTAATAAGCCTTTCCCTTAAACTAATCAATTTACTATTATGTGCATCCAAATTTTCATAAGCCAGTTCTATAGCTTTACCCATTCCTACAATTCCAGGGACATTTTCGGTTCCAGCTCTACGATTTCTTTCCTGTCCTCCACCTGCAATAAGGGGATCAATTTTAACACCTTGCCTAATATATAATGCTCCAATACCCTTTGGCCCATAAAATTTATGTGCAGACATGGACAACATATCAATATTCAACTCATTTACATCTATCTTTATATGACCTATTGCTTGAACTGCATCAGTATGAAAATAGATTCCTTTTTCCTTAGCGATATTTCCTATTTCCTTAATAGGTTGAATAGTCCCTATTTCATTGTTAGCAAACATAATAGAAATAAGAATGGTTTCATCGGTAATAGATTTTTTTAACTCATCTAAATCTACAGTTCCATATTCATCTACATCTAAATAAGTCACTTTGAATCCTTGCTTTTCTAAGTACTGACAAGTATGAAGAATTCCATGATGTTCAATTTTTGAAGTTATTATATGATTACCTTTTTTTCTATTAGCAAAAGCAACACCTTTTAAAGCCCAGTTGTCAGCTTCTGAGCCTCCAGCAGTAAAAAACACTTCCTTTGAATTTGCACCAATTGCTTTTGCTATTTTTTCTCTAGATGATTCAATAGCAACTTTAGATTGATTCCCTAGAGAATATATACTTGATGGATTTCCATATTTTTCAGTAAAGTATGGAAGCATCTCATTTAAAACCTCCCGTTTTACTGGAGTTGTAGCAGAATTGTCCATATATACAAATTTTTTCATTTTCCTTCCTCCTAAGCCTTAGTTTGTTCATTTATCATTTTAGCTTGTTCATCAAGCATATCTTTTAATGTAATCGAATCTATGACATCATTTATACTATCCCTAATCCTAACCCAAACCAATTTTGTAACACAGCTTTCTTCCTTTTCACATTCATATTCTTCATCCATTACACAATCGGTTGGGGCTAAGTTTCCTTCAAGTACACGAAGGATATTTCCCACAGTAATTTCTTCTGGTGGCCTTGCTAACATATACCCACCTTGTGCACCTCTTACACTATTTAAAAGCCCTTCCTTTCTAAGTGCCGATACCAATTGTTCCAGGTAATTATCAGATAGATCTTGTTCATCTGCTATATTCTTTAAAGGTATTGGACCTTCCCCATAGTGGGTAGCCAATTGGAACATAGCTTTTAATCCATATCTTCCCCTTGTAGATAATTTCATTTAACCACCTCTTTTAATCCCCACTAATCTACTTGGCTTTCTTCCTTAAGTATATTATACCCTACCATTTTTGTCAACATTCAAATATAATATATTTCATGCCATAAAAAAAAGGAGCTTTCGCTCCCCTTTTTATCCTATGAATCCCATATAATATCATCAAATTGTGGTGGGAAAAAGTCTGGAAATGGACTATAATCGAATTCGTCACAAATATTTTCAGGACTGAATTCTTCACAAGGATCTGGTTCAGGACAATATCCAAAAGTAGGAATTAACAACTGTACTGTTCCAACAACTTTAACTATAATAAATACTCCTACTGCAAAGGTTAATGTCTTTCCAGTTTGAATTGGTTGGCCTAGCAATACTGAACTAGTTTCCACTACTATACTAAATTCGAATTCATCCCTCGCATCTGGTATAAATATGATAATATCTTTAAAAATATCTGGTAAAAATCCTGGAATTACAGTACCACATGTTGTTGTCACTTCAAAAGGTATTCTCAATGTAAATCTTATCCTTCTAAAATTAGGTCTATTTTCAATATCTGTCACAGTAAGGGTTCCAGGTACAATAAATCCTGGTTTAAATCTTATGCTTTTGAAGGTTTTACCATCTAAATTTACTTCTATTTTAGGGAAACATTCTCTTTGCTGACAACTAGCAAAAACTTTATCTGCAATTATACAGTCATTTTCAAAACATTCAAGCATTTCTAAGACCGTATTATCAAGATTTAAATCTTTCATCCTTATTTCACTCCTTTATATTTAATAAAACTACTTTTACTTACATATTATGAAATAAGGATATTTTTGTGCTATTTATATAGCAATAGGAGGTAATAAAATGAATAAATTTTTAATCAATGATAATCTAATCATCAACTCTGGAGGAGAGTTCATTTTATTTTACTTAGATAATCAAAGTGAAGTAAAATATACTAAATATGCCCTTTCAAACAAAGCAATAGAAACTTCAATTTTACATAAGAACAATATATTAAGATATGCAGTCGCAATCGATGAAAATGATAATATACATCTAATAGCACTGACTAAATTAGGAGAACTAAACTATTCTATCTACAAAGATAATAGTTGGTCCAACGCAATAATTGCAAAATTTGATTTTAAGTCTAATACTTACAACAATATAGATATATTATTAGCAGGTAAAAATGTCAATATCATTTATAACTATGCTAATTTAATAAACTCTAAGCTGTGGACTATCCAA
>DHBY01000055.1:0-12227 GCA_002398845.1 Firmicutes bacterium UBA4916
AATTGATTATTTCTTCATTGTAATTTAGAATAGTAGTAGGCATAATCTTATTCCTCCCTTGATAAATGTTTTTTGAGATAATTAACAATTATCATAGGAATAGAGATTATGCCATATTTAATTTTTGGTAACATTACCAATTACACTTTTATTTTTGCACAACAGGAGTTAGTAACTTGAATCGCCGAGCTTGGATATTTCAAGATTAAAACTCCTTGAAATCAAAGGGCTTTTATTGTATTAATATTTAAGTTTATATATGTCTAATAATTATGCAACGGCCTCTAGAATCTGCTCAGAATTCTGAATAGCCTCATCTACTTCATCTTTGTTAATTGTATTCATATCACTTTCATTTTCAGCTTTAATTACCAAGCTAACCTGACACATCTTATACAATAGCCCAACTAGCAATACCGTGTTTTCTGTTGCCCTCTTCTGTTCTTCTGTAAAGTTATTCCAGTCAGTTTTATTTAAATTGTTAACAGTATAAGAAATAAAGTTGAAATTCTCCAAATATCTTTCTCTAACAGTTGTAAGTGAGTTAATATACTTGGTTGCAGTATTTTTAAGGTCATTTAAATAACGGCATATTTTATTAATAGTACCCTCTGCCTTTTTCATTTGGCTATATGCCTGATCTGCCTTATCAGATAATTTGGATCCAGTAAAATTAAATATAACTCCACCTACTAATAGTCCAACACCAAGAGTTGTTGCTCCAAGAATTGTTGTACCAAGGGCAATTCCTCCTCCCCCTGCTGCAATTGCCCCACCACCCAATGCTGCCAATGTAGCATTAGTTGCAGCTGCACCACTTAATGATGCAATGGCTGTACCAGTCGATGCTGTCCCGAGTGCCACTACGGCAGATGTTGTAGCACCTGCGGCAGCAAATCCTCCTGCAGTCCCAACTGCAGCACCACCCAAACCGCCAAGTAATACTCCAGCTCCTACGGAAACATTTTTTAATGCCTCGTTATCATATTCTGGTAGCTTAACTCCATCTTTGTTGTACTGTTTAAACTGTGGCCTATTTTGAATTTTTTCAATTGTATTTGAAAAATCATCAAAACCTTTCAGTATCTGTAACTCCAACTCACCCAATTCATCCATTTTTTTATTTGTTAGCTCACTCTTTCTTTCAAACTTTTCAATATTCTTATTATGACGATCTTCTGCTAATTTCATAGTGTCATTTGCTTCTTTCATTTTTGATGCACCGCTAACACTGCTTCCAATACCAGCTACACCAGCAATTGCAGCACCTATTCCTAAAATAATTGGTAATGGCATATTTTATCCCTCCATATTTTTAAGTTTTTGGCATTCCACCATATTTAATCTATAATACTCCTTGCGTTCCATTATATTACAAAAATATAAGTCGTAGCATTCATCTACCCTACAAAGCAACGGACGGTTTTCATAAATTGAACATAGATTACCTGATAAATATTTACATACTCCATCCCCTCTATCTAAATCCGAATATAATTCAGATTTATTGAGGTTACGACAACAACATCCACAACAATCACACTTAAACATTATTCAAACTCCAAAGTTCCATTTTTATTTGACATATGTTCATCAAAGTCACCTTCCCAAGGTTTATTGATACCCAGTCTATAATAAGCATTCAGAAGCATTACATTCAATTCCCCATCTGTCTTTGCGGTTGTGAAAATGTTTACCACATTGTTGTATTCTTCAGTTTCCTTTTTGAACAGCTCAACATCCAGTTTTTCAAGCTCATGCAAATATAACTTTAGTGCTTCATTTATTCTCTTATATGCTTCAATATTCATTTGCAAAGGGCTTGCAATGCCTACTCTAATACATACTTCTTTTAAAACAAGTGTTACAAACCTAAACCATGCCACCAGGTTTATTCTCATAAAGAATGCCAAGAAGTTACCGCCTGAACGAACTCCTGCATCTATGCCATCCATAATGCATAAGGTCCCATTACCAAACAACAACATTATGCGAAGATCAGCATGCTTTGATGTAGGAATACATTCTTTAATGGGTTTACCATATTGAAAATATCTTCGTATCGACCAGATTAATCTTATAGATAAATCTGTGATTACTACTGGTATAGATGAAGCTAATCCAAATCTGAAATCGTATCCCTCTTGAAAAGCTCTGACTGCAATAGTAGCCAAATCCTGCTTATCATTTCCAACATTAAATTTCCCAAATTTGCAAAACTGAAACAATTCATAAAAGGGTATAACAACACCGGTACCACGTCCAAAACTTCCCCTGTTTCCTGAACTTCCAGCTATATCAGACATAATATGACCAAACCAATTCGCAATACCACAAAACAGTTTTGAGATAAAATTATTTCCCTGCAATTCAAATGTTTCTGTATTGATACTTATAATTTGACCATTGGCAATAAAGCTTGATGTTGAGGTAAACTGGTTCAATAGTGAAAAAAACAATCCAACTATGTCTGGCGAATGGGATAATGACATCATATGATGATTCTTAGTAGACATATTAAACAAATCTCCAACATCACTACCATATCTTTGGTCATAATTAACCTTAAATTTTTTCTCCAAAAAACCAATTGCACTGGCTGTATTTCCTTTTTGTGCTTCTTTCGGATCCCAACCAACCATTTTTGCAAAACCCTTTACGGCATTATCAACCTGTGTATCAGTCCAATTGCCCAATTTACTATATCCAGGGGCACCAACAAAAAAGATATCTACCATACCACCAATTACCCCACATGCAACAGCGGTTAGATAATCGTATTTATCGCACTTATCATTTTTCTGTAATAATTCTTGATTTTCGCTGCTATTCAGTATAAGTGGATACTTTGTTTCAATCTTTTGCTCCATAGCATACCAAATCCTTTCACATTAACTCAAACTCACTAAACTTTTAAAAAATAAAGATAACAAATCCAAATTATGTCCTAAATCATTTTCAAGCTAATCATATCTTAATCTAGCAAGTTTGAAGTGATTCTTCCAACCAATTGACTATATTCATTAATATGGTCAAACATTTTTTTTAGCTTTTCTTTGTCAATATTAAAAACCTGAATTAATTTATTCATAAAACATTTTTCATCCTTATCATATTCGTTATCAAAAACAAAAAGTGCAGCTATTTCAAATGTTATAATATTTAGCTCTTGCTCTGAACTAATTGCTTTTAACTCCAGTAACACATCTTTCAAATCCATTTTCACCTCTACTCCTGGGTTCTCAATAGCCATTTCCTTACAATATTCACTAATTAAAGTTGCCTCTGCATCCTCTAAAATATCATTGGCTAATGCTGCATGGATACTTAGCTGAATAAATAATTCTTTCTGTCTTTCATTTAAATTAGTCAAATACATATCCTATACCCTCCAATTCAAAGTATTGTCAATAAGTCCCTCTAATTCTAAATATAGATTGCTTAAATCTTCCCTAAGACTAACTCCCCTGCTTTGAAACTTCCATGGCTAGAGAATAACTTATGACCTTAGTCCTATATTATATATCGGTAAAAATTTATCAGAACTTAAGTTGATATTTTAAATATCCATTTTTAATTGAGTATTAGTTAATAATAAAAAAGAAACCCACATTTATCGCAGGTTTCGACAAAATGCCGGCGCTATCCGGCACCTTTAGATTCCACTACAAGGGTCTAACCTTATAGGGTGATTAGCTTGGTAGTTCATCTGTGTTTTCTAAATCTATATTAGATAGTTTTTTAAATAAATATGCTAAATAGCAGAATGGATTTAGGTTATTAGCCTTAGCTATCTCTATTACACTATAAACTATAGCAAAAACTTGTGCACCTTTTGAGGACTTTGAAAATAAAAAATTCTTTCTTCCTATTACAAAATTTTTCATATTATTAAAAAGTCTATATGATTATTCGTTCTTTAATAACTGGATTAGCATCTTTTTGATGAATCAATAATCCATCTAAATCCTCTATCAGTAAATGTACCAATATTTAACATTGTGAAAAAATCCTCACCACTGATTGAAAGGTATCTTTATCAAACTCAGGGATTACTTCAATAGTCACTTTGCCTATGATAACCTTTAACGGATTACTGGATTTATTCTCTACACTAGCTTCCTTAGGAACAACAGATGCCCATTGTATTTCTTTAAATGCCTAGTTTAAATTTTGTTTCTTTTCTTTGTTGAATTTATTAATATAATATCTAAGTTTATGTATAGCAATATTTCTGTCCTTAGACCATTTAGTAGCTGTTAGTCCACTGGATCTATAGCCATTAATTCTATCAGTCCAGAGTTTTCTATCTTCATCTTTTATTTGAGATAACCTCCCCTATTAATATTAAAAGTATTATCTCATAGAAATCTATGGATTAAAATGTGGGCTGGATTTGACGCTTACTTTTTTTATATCTATATGTTCACCTATATTTTCTAATTGAGCACAGCCCATAGCTGCCAATATATTAGGCAATCTAAAACTATAACCTATTTCATTATGTTGGAATACATTATTTTCTACGCTTTCCTTTGCTTGTGTGGATAAATGCTTTGCTCTATCTCCTAATCTCTCATCGTTGGTAACAAGCATTCCTCCACTATCTGTAGTTATAAGTTTATTGTCATAATACCCACAACATGCTGTTACAGTTCCATCCCAATCTATTGACAATTTATCAAAAACTTCAGAGCAACATTTAAGACGTTGTTTTACAAGTGATTCGTAAGCGTCAAATATTTGATGCTTACGTGATAAAGCTATTATTTTTCAGTCAAAATCAGTATTTATCTATTCTTTATGCTATACGTTTTTGCTCAAATAATTGTCCAACTGCAAACATTACATCATATTTATTTTAAATAATTCTTAACTATTATTTTCCTATTGTCATATTCATAAACATCATCTTTAGTCTTTCTTGGAATAAAGCATTTTCTACATATATCCATTTTCTTGAATCCACCACATTCTGCATGAAGTTTTCTTATCATATTAATTTTTTCACCATGCCATATATCATATATACTTTCTGAATATGCATTGCCAATTATACATTTCCCTTCAAGATCTGAGCAACAAGGTAAAGCATTTCCATCAGAAGTAATAAATACTCTTTGATAAAGCATTGGACATGAAAAATCATCAATATAATGGCTATCTGATATAGATTCGACATTCCACTGTATAAGTGGAAGATAGTTTATCATATCTGTTAAAGGTGCTAATTTTTCATAATATTCAAAAGGATTATTTGCGATTGCCGGCCAAATAGTTTGAACTTTTATTACTGGTTTTTCTGAATTATATTTCTCTTTTATTTCTTTTATCTTCATTAACTTATAAATCATATCATTAAATTTCAAAGGATATCTATTTTTTTCATACTCATCATATAATCCATCAAAAGATATAATTATCCAATCAACGCCAGCTAATAATAACTTTTCAAAATAATCTGGTTCTAAATTACTGCCATTTGTTAGAAAAGAAATTTCTTTAATATCTTTTTGTTTTGCATACTTTATAATTTCAATCAAATCTGGATTTAATGTGGTTTCTCCCCCAAAACTCAATCTTAAAGTAACTACTTTTCTCCCAATTTCATATATAATTTTTTTTGCTAACTTAGTTTCCATAAATCTTCTGGACACTTTTTTTTGAAAATCTTCTGTTATAGTATAACAAAATGGACATTTTAAGTTGCATATACTTGAAAGCTCTAATCCAACCTCAAGAGGATATTCACTAACTTCTAAATTTTTAGGAAGCTAAGCCCACTTTTCCCTATATTCATAGTACTTTTTTTCAATACTATCCATATATCTAAAACCATCCTTTCAAATTAATACAAATTTATTTACTTTTTTAGCTATAATACATACACTATGCTTAGTATACAAACTCTTTAATTTCTATAATCCAAACTTATATTATTAGATCATCTTTTAATAAAGATAAAATATAAGAATTCCACCACTTTCCATCATAGAAATAATTTTGCCTTAATATTCCATCTACTTTAAATCCCATTGATTCATATAATTCTTTCTTTTTATCATCAAATTCATATATTTCAGTCCAAATTTTATTTAAATTCAATTCCTTAAAAGCATAATTAAAAAGAAGTTTACATGCTTCTAATGCGTAACCTTTATTATCTATATATTCATTGTTCCAACCTATATATAGGGATAAATCTGCATACCTATGTATCCAGTTTATATAGCATAATCCGCAGCATCCTAATAATTGATTGTTTTCTATGCCCTTAATGGAAAACATTATTGTAGAATTATCATTCACTACTTTATCTTCATACCATTTTTTTTGCATATCTGAATTAATTTCTCTATATTCTCTAAAATATTTTCTAAAATCAGGTCTATTTCTCCAATCCATAAAATAGGGTAAATCTTCTTTCTCAATTGCTTTTAAATAAACCTTTTCTCCCTTAATCATTATTTAAAATCACTCCACTTTGCATAATTATCACTCTGTACATCTTTTAAAATTGTTTTACCTATAATTTTATCTATTTCGTATGGTAGTATACCATCTTGTTTTATAGGCCTTAATGGAAATAAATCATCCCTAGTAATCACATGCCCAGCTTTTAAATCTTTTCTATAATGCAGTGATCTCCTTTGAACTATAGCTGTTTGTTGCTCATTTTTTTCTATCCTTTTTACTCCATCTCCTAAAGATAAATATAATTCATTAGCTGCCTTCACCATTTCCTTCCATGTGGTTGGATTCATAGAAAACTTATGATCTGGTCCGACTCTATCATTATCATCAGTAAAATGTTTTTCTATTACAGTAGCTCCAAAAGTTATAGCACCTAATACTGTAGAGTATCCTAAGGTATGGTCTGATAAACCTAATATTATATTAGGATACATTTTCCTGTACACATTTAATACATTTAAATTTATATATTTAAAGTTTTCTTTGCTTGCTGTATAATTTGTGTTGCATTGCATTAAAACAACGTCTCTATTAATATCTCCTATTTCATCCATAGCTCTTTTTACATCATCTAAATCAGATGCTCCCGTAGCTAACAACACAGGTTTGCCTTTATTTGCTATATATTTTAGTATTTCACTCCACGTTATATCTCCTGAGCCTATCTTATAAGCATTTACATAAGGCTCAACTAAATCTACAGAATCAAAATCATATGGACTAGTCATGTATTCTATTCCTACTTCATCACATTTTTCTCTTAAACGTCTTGTCCATCCTTCAGGAATACTTGCATCTTCATAAACATCATAAACTGATTTCTTCCAACTTGCTTGATGTGACAATTGACCTCCTAATGTATCAAATCCTTTTCTACTTACTATTTTATTCGCACTAAAATTTTGAAATTTAGCTACATCCGCTCCAGATTCTTTTGCTAATTCTATTAATTTAAAAGCCCTATCAATTGAACCATCATGATTAGCAGCAATGTCTGCAATAAAATAGGGTTTACCACCTTTTTCTATGATTCTGTCACCTATCCTAATTTTAGAATTAAAACTCATAGTTAAAATTCCTCCTTATTACTAAAAAAATTATCATAATCATTTCTTAATTTCATTATTCCTTCATCTATACTGGGAACTTCTTTAAATACATCTTGAAACTTTTTTAGGTTTAAAGTTGTATTTCTAGGTCTCATCGCAGCAAAATTAATATCCTCTATAGATTTAGGTATTATTAAACTTTTAGTTATATTAAATACTTTCGCCACCTTTACAAGAAATTGGTATTTACTTATATATTCCTTACTACCAACATTTAAAATTCCTGAGATGTTATTTGCAATAATAGTCTCTTTTATTATCTTTGCTAATTGGCTTACATATATGGGGTTAAAATACACATCAGTGAAACCATTAATTTCGTTGTTTAATAATAAATTATCTAGCGCCCATTCCACAAGTGAGTTTTTTTTCTCCAAATGAAAACCATATATATTGGTCCTTATAATTAATGCTTTAGAATTAGTATTTAAACTTATTTTTTCACCTTTTAATTTTGTAGCTGCATAATAATTCAATGGATTTGTCTTATCCTCTTCAGAATAATTACCTTTTTGACCATCAAAAACAGAATCTGTTGATATATATATATATCTAGAATTAAATTTTGCCAAAGTGCGAGTAGCATCTACATGTAATTTATATGTATATCCTTTATTATCATTGCAATCATCTACATTAGTATTGGCAGCACAGTGTATTATTATATCTGGCTTAATTTGCTTTAAAATTTTTAATAATTGATTATTATCTGTAATATCTGTAATAACTCTATTATAATTATTTATTTTTCCATTAATTCTTCTACTAATTCCATATACTTCAAACCTATTATCATCTTTGAAAACGTTAATAATGTTTGTTCCTAACATACCAGTAGCACCAGTAATAAGTATCCTTTGTTTCAACTACTTCCCCCCCACTATTCTCCCAACTTTTTCTGCTGTACATGTTCATTTATCTTTATTAAATTAGGATTTTCGTTTATAAATTTTAATACGTCATTGAAAGAAAATAATTTATCTTCATTATACAAATGATTATAAATTATACTTATTAATTTATAATCATCTTCAGTATCCAAAGTCCATCTATAATTAGAATAATCATTTTCATTTTTATATTGAGCTATTCTACATTTATCTGTATTTTGATAAATGTATGGAGTAACATGCTCCCTCTCATATTGCTTCTGAGCTTCATTATAACTTTTTTCTAGAGCCTCAAAACTAAATACTTCTGTATCCAACCCTCTAGGATAAGTTCTCTCAACAGTATTACTTACATAATCATATTTATCTAAATTATCTAAGTAATATTTAATAATTTTATCACTTATATCAGAATCTATTAAAGGGCAATCACTAGTTATCCTTACTATAACATCTGCTTTATATTCTTTAGCAGCAAAATAATATCTAGATAAAACATCTTCGGAAGAACCCCTAAAGCAATCAATACCTAATTCTGTTACTAATTCTTCAATTTTATTATCTTCATCTAATGTTGTAGTTGCTATTACTATTTTATTTAAATTTTTAATTTGTCTTAATCTATCAATATCATGTTCTAAAACAGCTTTACCGCAAATTTTTTTTAAAACCTTTCCAGGTAATCTAGTAGAACCTACTCTTGCTTGAACAATACAAACTACATTCACTTTTTTCACATCCCTTTAAGCTTTTATTAATTCTGTACCAACCACCTACTCTAATATTCTCTAGTCACTGCCACTTCTTCAACATAATCTTTTACAAAAGGCATCATGTTTAATTGTATCAATAAACCTCTTAACTCATCTACTCCTAACCATTCTGTATTCGTTCCTGAATTGTACTCGAATCCTTCTTTTATAAGCTTACCACCAGGTGTAAAATACCTTTCAGAACTCCACCAATCAAAGTGTGGATATATTATATAATGTTTTTCATATTCATAAGTAGTTCTTGAATCATCTTTGGTTATCATTACTTCATGTAGCTTTTCACCTTCTCTTATGCCTACTTCTCTAAGTTTCATATTTGGAGACATAACTTTAGCTAAATCTGTTATTTTAAATGATGGTATTTTAGATATATAAGTTTCTCCACCCTTTGCTTCTTCCAATGCTTTAAATACCAATTCTACACCTTGTTCTAATGTTATCCAAAATCTTGTCATACGAAAATCTGTTATAGGTAGTTCTTTTTCTCCATCTTCTACAAGTTGTTTAAAAAATGGTATTACTGAACCTCTGCTGCCAGCCACATTTCCATATCTAACCACTGCAAATCTCGTACCTTTCCCACCAGAATATGCATTTGCAGAAATAAAAAGTTTATCTGATACTAACTTCGTACCTCCATATAAATTTATAGGATTTACAGCTTTGTCCGTAGATAACGCAACTACTTTTTTCACTCCTTTATCCAATGCTGCATCTATTACATTTTGAGCTCCATGAATATTAGTCTTTATAGCTTCAAATGGATTGTATTCACAAGCTGGTACTTGTTTCATAGCTGCAGCATGTATGACATAATCCACTCCATCAAAAGCTCTATATAATCTTTCTTTATCTCTAACATCACCTATAAAAAATCTCAAATCTTTTTCATGAGCTTTAAATTCTTTTCTCATTAAATCTTGCTTAAATTCATCCCTAGAATATATAATTACCTTTTTAGGTTTGTATTGCCTAAAAACCATTTCAACAAATTTATGTCCAAAAGAACCTGTTCCACCTGTAATTAGTATTGTTTTATCATTTAGCATCTTCATCCCTCACAATATATTGTTTAATATATTATTTCTTCCTTCATTTCCTCATATATAGGCTCAATCATTTCTATATCTTTATTACATAATTCAATAAAATTTTTAAAACTATCTACTATTCTCAATCCTTTTGTCAATGGATTTTTCTCTGCATTTAGGGTATCTATACTGTTTACAAGAATTTTATAGTTAACTCTATTCATAGGCAATATAAAAGTTTTAAAGAAATCATTGTTTTCAATCTTCGTTGTTACTTCATCTAATTTAACATACATCTTCTCAGCTTGGTTGAAGTTTTTGTTTTTAATTAACATAAGTATTTTACCTAATGCGGAATAGTAATCTTTTACAAGTTTCTTAGTTTCATCATATGCCTTGTCCATTTTTTCAAGCTGTGATTTTAAATATTCTCTGTCATAATTAGTTTTATTTCCTTCAAGCCAATTGTATAATACTACTTTCTCTTTCAAATATTTATCCATCACTTCTTCAAGTTCCATGAAAGTTGTTCCTTCTATATTAGCCCCGCCTTTGGTAGTATTTATGACTTCTAAATTTGGAAATCCTTTTATATAAAGTTCCATCTGATTCCTCATGTTATTAAATCCCTCATTAGTGAGAACTTCATTCCCATATACATCTTTAACCCATATACCATTTTTCATCTCTTGTTCTGTAACTAAACTACTATAGTATACACCTTCCGAATGACGTTCTTTTCCTCTGTACGCAAAGTTCTGCCCTACTAAAATTATAGGGCTAAATCCCAATGTGTACAACAACTGTAAAGTAACCACAGCTATAGAAGGAGCATCTAGAACTATATCTAGTCTATCACTTTCTTCAGTTTTCAAAAAATAATTTGAAACTGTATCCTGACTTGTAATCATATGATATTTTTCTCCGGGATACCCTAAAAGAGTTTCGTAACCAATTGATGAACCAAATACCATAGGAATATCTTTAATTCCCTTTTCTTTTACTTTTGCAAATACTTTCTGGTTGTTTTCTGTTGGATCATATGTGGTCGCTGCATCTGGATATATATCATGATATATTAGAGTATTTATAGCTGAACCAACACTAAATATATAAGCCAATCCTTTTTCTTTTATATACTTTATATTTTCAATTTCTTCATTTAATGAAGGACCTGCAGCTACAAGTATAGCAGGCTTATCCTTAAATTCACCTTTTTTCTCTATAATGACATTTGGAGTAGAAAGCACCTCTTTGAAATTTTTCATACTATTTATTATCCATCTTTTTTGAAATGCATAATCCGTATGAATTCCACTTCTTTTATCTTTTATAATTTTTTTAAATAATTCCAGAAATTTTTTATACTCATCAGGAAATATTTGTTTATGTATAGGCAATTCTACTATTTGAACATCTCTTCTATTTTTGTCTATAAACTTACCTAAATAATTTGCTATTTCCTCTTCATCTAATCCTACTATTATATCCATTAAATTTTTTGAAGGTAATTCTTTAAGTGACTTGTTAGATAAATATGCATACAAAACTTCAGGTATTGGCTCATATATATAGTAGTTGACATTTGGATACTTTTTTAAAAATGCATCTATGTGATAGCCTAGTCCCGTTCCATAAAAAATGACATTGGTTCTCTTTTCTATATTTTCATATTCATCTACTATAGCTTCTGCTTCCCTAAAGGGATTATATTTGCTATGCATATACATGTTTTTCCCATCTTTGTTTATTGACAGGGTTTTAAATCCTTTTTTAGTTTCTTCTACTTTTATATAATTTGAATCTAAATTGTCATCGTAATCTTTAATCTTGTCCCAAGTTTTTGGATATCTAGATTTTAATATATTTATATTATCAACTAAAATCACTTGAATTTGCCTCCCTATCTACCAATTCATTCAATTTATTGAGCATCTCCTTAAATAAAGG
>DHBY01000055.1:12643-23249 GCA_002398845.1 Firmicutes bacterium UBA4916
AATTCATCTGAAAGTATTTGTATTTCTGGTATTGCATTTTCTAAATATTCGGCAGTTGTATTAAGTATTTCTCTTGAAAATTCTTTAAAGGTTTTGGTAATAACTTTTACATCTTGTATATTTCTTATGTTATCTAAAAAATAGTTATAAAAATCATCATATACCTCTACTCCATCTATTTCTAGATGGCTAAGGGTATATTTAGACTCAGAAATAATACTGTCTATATCATTAAATAATTTATCTATTTCAGTTTGATTATTTGAATACTCCAATACTTTATCAAGTACATATATTTTCATTTAGCTACCTCCAAAATTTTGGTCTATATCTATTATCGGCAAGAATGGAGATTTTTTTATGTTTATTTTTATTGATGTTGTGCCATAATATAAATAAAGATAATCGAATTCACATAAATGCGATTGCCGCCAATGTGATTAAAGCTTAATCACCCTGTGACAACAGGGTGATTATTTTTTATCCTTAGTTATTTTCTTTCCACCAAAGGATGGATCCATAGCTATCACGTCATATTTATCCTTTTTTTAGATTGCTTGGATATATTCATATCATTACCTTGATACGAGGGATTTCTTCTTTATTTACTGTCTTTTTATTAAATATATCTCCTATCTTTACTACTCCACTTTTTGAAAAATTCATCTTCACTAATCATCGCATTATAAGGTTGAGATATAAATTCAATAATTGTATTAACTACATGATCAAAATTAAGCTCATATTTTAATATCTTTTTACAAAAATTGTCCCATCTTTTTTTAACTTTCACATCTTTGGTTAACCTCACAATAACAGCTACAGAATCTTTTTCATATGGTGTTCCCCTATTAGATAAAGTTTCAAAAATTGCTTCTTGAAGCTTCCTTCCATCAAAATCAAAGTTTGTTGCTAAATAATATATATCATAAAAATCCTTCATGCGACCTGTAGCTTCCATTAAGAATATAATTGCATCTAACTTTTCTGCCACTGCAGACTCTAATGAATAGGTTAAAACTTTAGGCCTTTCAAATTCTGGTAGAAGTACAGGAAGGGTTCTTTCTACTGGCGAAGGTACAATAATATCCCCCACTCCAAAGTCTATATTAAAAGGTGTTCTTGTCCTTCCAATAATACCAATAAGATTAATTCTAATACCATGATATTCCCTAACCTCACTAATTATCTCTAACCCTCTAATTTTAAATTTTATAAAATTATTTTTACTTGGTAAAAAAATAATTTCTTCAACCAGTTTTTCTATAGTATCTAAATCATTTGAATAGTTCTTTAAAAGATAATCTGCATCAACTGTTGGCCTTGTGGTAAACCCGCTAATAGAATATAGTAAGAATCCACCCTTAAGAATAAGATTTTCTTTATATTTTGATTCAGAAAGTCTCCTAATAAATTCCTCTTGGCAAAATAGATTTAATAATTGTTGTAACGGAATTCCTTCACTTTTTGCTTTGTTTTTCAATTTTGCTAGGATAGAAGCTGTCATATCATCCATTACAACCACACTCCTATATATGTTTGTACTTTGTTTTTAATATTAAATATTTCAGCATATTCAAATAGGTTTCTTACATTTTTTTTTGGATCCTTGATATAATTCTTTATTGCATTGATAAATACCTCTTCTTCAAGCTTTGCTTCATATCGCAGTACATCACATATAGTCCGTTCTCTATCATATATTTTAATTTTTACCCCTTCTATCTTTATTATATCAATGCCAATCTTTATAAACTTTGGTTCTAGATAATAGGGTTTTATTAGAGGATAATCCATATTGTATTGAAGTTTACTACTATTTTTATTCACTGCTATTTGCCAAGATGAAGGGATTCTATCTGTATATTCATAATAAAAAAGTGCACTTTCTAAAAAGATTACTGATTCTGGAAAAAGTCTTGCAATAATTACTTCTTCTCTTGGAATATAATCTGTTAATTCATAAAACCCATGTTTTATCCTAGTAATTAAACCTTTCTCCATAAGCTTCTTTATTTGACGGCTGGAAAAGCCTAAGTCATTAAGTTCTGATGTCTTAAGAATTCCACCATATTTAATAAAATGATTCTTTATCTTATCAATCTTATTCATTTTTACACCTCAATATCCGCTTTTGTTTTTATAAGCGGTCTTTTAAGTGCATATTATCATAATATTACTTTAATTACAATAGTTTTACGGCATCAAAAACTGACAAGATTCCACTTTTATCTTATGTTCTTTAATGTTAAATTTTTAGCCAATAAGATAATATATAAAATCATATGCTATTTTTATATATTCTATATTAAATTCTGATTTTGATTTGCTTTTTCTACAAATTATGCATATTTTCTTTTCTTCTATGAACTTTAACACTCCTTAATGCTCTACTTCTTTTCCTTATCAACAATGTCTGTAGTTGAACTTTTTACAGAAAGTAACTGTTTTTTTGCATGAGAAACTGAAGATTATTTAAAAATTCAATCTGCTGGATGAAATTATACCTAATTCTTCTGCTATAGAACCTTTTAAGTTTCTTTTAATATTTCGTCTAACCTGTCTTGATAGCTTGTATATATTTTCATCAGTAATAGAGTATCCCTTTGATTTAATAATTTCTACTAACTTTTGTTTATCAAAATTGTGTTTTTCTGAATATATATCAATAGCTTGACTAGATATTTTATTTAAATCAATTATTTCATCTGTTATGCCTACAATATCTTCTATAGGAAACAATTCATTTATACCAGTAAAAAACTCATTAATCATTTTACTTTTTTCATAGTTTTGATAAAATCTTACTTTACCTAACATTTGGTTATATTTACTCCAGTCGCTTACTTTAATAGATGTAGCTTTTTGTTTATGGGGTCTTTTAAAGGGTTGTATTCCTAAAGGAGAGTATTCATCAAGGTTATGTGCTATACTTAAATCATGATAAATAATTCCTATTCCTTTTTCTACTGGCTCATATATTTTCTTTTCACTATTATATCTATTAGTTGCAAAAAAAGCAGCTACTGCGATATCAAAAGTAAAATCTACAAGATTTGTTTTTAGACCATAGTGCTGAGCTAATGATTCAAAATCTATGTCCAATGTTTCTTCTATTGCCATTTCTACTCTTGGATGACTTCTTAAGACTAATTCGTAATCAATAATTTTAATGTTATTTATTATTAGTTCCTCTTTACTTAGATTATCCCTTAATATATTAGGCTGAATAAGCCAATCTTTAGTTTGTCCTCTGTATATATTTATCATAAGCATATGTGGTAATAATCGTGCTTTACCATTAGGCATTTCAACTATCATGAAATTATTGCTCATAACTAGATTTTTATTACCTTTTTCAACTTCTAAAAATCTTGTACTTGGTTCTAATGTTTCTACAGCTTTAAAAATATTATCAAATACTTTATCCTCCAATTGTTATGCCTCCTAACATAATATAATTAAAGTTTAACAGCTTCATTTTCACCTCCCCCTCTAATACTTATATTACCAATAGATTTTTGTATATTGGGTGTAATAATTTTTTAGCTGCTTTAATTCCCTCTAACTTATATATACGTAAATTTCACCTGTATGAATAAATGAATTTTAAAAACTCCTTTTCTATCTCATCAGTATTCTTAATAATTACAATTCTTTAGAATCCCCCCTGCTAGTATAGGAAGCTTCTAATTAACAATAACAGTTTTCCAATATTGATGGAATTTTCAAACTATAAATGATGTAATTATATTGAACGTATGTTTTTATGGGGTGAATAGCTATGCCAACCTATTATACTGATGAAATAATTGAAACTATAAAAAGTGAATATCCCTATTCAGATAATGATGAATTAGCTAAAAAACTTGGCATTTCTGAATCTGCTTTAAGAACAAAAGCTTCTAGACTTGGATTAAAGAAAAATCAAGAATACATGGATAAAGTATATAAAAAGATGCAAGAATATAGAAAGATAAAACAAGATGATAACTACAAAGATTACAAGATGACTGATGTTGAAAGAAATATTATAATTGGAAGTTTAATTGGAGATGGAACTTTATCTATATATGGTAGAAGCAAAAATGCTTGTTATAGAGAAAACACAGGAACTAGTCAAATTGATTATAGAAAGTGGAAAGCTGAAAAATTAAAAAACCTAGACTTTAAAGCCAATAAATACGGAGCTATATATTCACCATCTCATCCTATTTATACTGAACTTTATGAATTATTCTATCCTAATGGCGAAAAAATTCTTACAGAAGAAAATTTAAAGCTCTTAGATCACCCTATTGGACTAGCTTGTCTATTTATGGATGATGGAAGTCTTATAATTGATTCTTTTAGAAAAAGAAATAAAATATCCCTATTCCCAAGAATATACTTCTATACTCAAAGTTTCTCTTTTGATGAAAATCTACTATTAAAACAACATCTCGAAAATACCTTCAATATTCATTTTAATTTAAAAAACTGGAAGGATGGAAAAAAGTCCATATTAGAAATATCTAAAAGAGATGAACTAAATTTATTTATAGAAATAGTAAAACCATATGTAGAAAAAATTGAGTGTATGGAATATAAAATAAATATTGAAAGCAAAATGAAAGAAATTAAAAAGAGATATGTCAAAAAATTTCCTAATAAAGAAGTTATTTTATCTTCTATATATATTGAGGATAATAGCTACTCTTCCGAAGATGAATTTAAAATTATAGAAATGTACAAACAAGGATACCCATATACCAAAATTGCAAATACCTTAAACAGAACTTATTATGGTCTATATGACAAAGTAAGAAGAATGAAAAATGAAGGTAAAATTTAAGCCGAGGAATCTTCCTCGGCTTAAATAATATCATACTAATGTAACTCGGACTCCCTTTCGGTAGCTGAGTAAGCGATTCACACAATTTTAAAAAACCACTAAAATTGGTTCACTGCTTATCTTAATAATTGTAATACTGTTTGAGGTGCTTGGTTAGCTTGCGGACCATCACATACCTTTCAGTATATGCCAGACTATATCTTCAACCAATTAATTGTCAACTATCCTTTGTCAATTGAACTGGTTGTTGGGTACTTCGAGGGCACCTCTGCCCCTATGAATTTCATCACCATGCAACTCTTATCATTGTGAATTGTGAATTGTTTAGGTGGTACATCCTAGTCGTTGAACCTTCTCCAACCTTTCGGTACAGGAGCTCGGCTGCTGATTATCCATTGTTTCATCTCTACTACTTTTTAACCTTTCACGCTTGTCCTTTCAGACTACGTTGTAGGGAGTAAGGCTTTAGGAAGTTCCAGCAATTCACCCAATTTGCGATTAGAGATTGCTCTCTAATGGACCCTTAATTCATTCCTCACACTATCTTAATAATTGTAGTACTCCCTGAGGAAGTGAATTTGCCTGAGCCAACATAGCTGTTGCTGCTTGTTGTAGTATATTTTGTTTTGTGAATTCCATCATTTCTTTTGCCATGTCTACGTCTCTGATTCTTGATTCTGCTGCTTGTAAGTTTTCAGCTGATGTATCTAGGTTCTTAATCGTATGTTCTAGACGGTTTTGCATAGCACCAAGTTTACTTCTTTCTGTTGATACTGTTTCTATAGCAGTATTTATCGTGTCAATTGCAGTATTAGCACCTGATCGTGAATCAACTTTAATTCCTGTTACAGATTCTCCAGAACCGCTGCCCACTTGTAATGTAGCAGCATCCATTGCCCCAATTTCTAGGCTTACATTTTGATCTTTATTGGCACCAATATGAAACTTTAGAGCACTATCCCCACTTAGATTACCATTCAACAATGTTTTTGTATTAAATTCTGTAGTATCTGCAATTCTAGTAATTTCCTTTGCAAGTTGGTCAACCTCTTTTTGTATAGCTGTTCTATCAGCATTAACGTTAGTATCATTAGCTGATTGTACTGCTAATTCTCTCATTCTTTGAAGGATTGCATGAGTTTCGTTTAATCCACCTTCAGCTGTTTGAATAAGCGAAATACCATCTTGAGCATTTCTTGATGCTTGATTAAGTCCTCTGATTTGACCTCTCATCTTTTCTGATATTGCTAGTCCTGCTGCATCATCTCCAGCTCTGTTGATTCTGAAACCTGATGATAGCTTTTCTAGTGATTTAGCTGTTGCTGTGTTGTTGATTCCTAATTGTCTATGAGTGTTCATAGCCATAAGGTTGTTGTTAATTCTCATTATAAATTCCTCCTTGATTTTTGTATTTGTGAGCTTCCTTTCTCACAATTTATTTATAACAAGCCTAGTGGCTTATTACCATGATTAGTTAATCAGTTTTGCCTTATGATATATATCGACAAAGATAAATAAAAGTTTAGGGTTTTTGAAAGTTTTATTTGAAATAGAAAGCCCTACCATTCAATTAACTTGCCTTTTTGGTGCCAGGCACCAAAAAGGCAAGTTATATTGCTCAGATATAGCTTATTAAATTTTAAACTTAGATACTTCTCCATTTAATTGTTCTGCACTATCTTTGGATTTTCTTACTTCTTCGACAGCTTTATTGGACTCTTCTGTTATATCTACTATTTTTTGGGCAATACTTGTGGTTTCTTCTGCTCCTTCATTGGAAGCTATTGATACCTGTTCTATTGTCTTTATTACATCTTGAAGTGAAGATAAAAGTTCCTCAGAAGTTGAGCTGAATTCTAGAACCACGTTGCTTACAGATTCTGCGTCTTTACTATATTCATCTGCCACATTTAGCATTTTATTATAATCATTATGTACATCTTCAGATACAAAATTCAATAATTCATTGGAACTAGAGGATAAATCATTTACTGAATCAGTAACTTTTTCAGTCATAGTTTGTATTTCAGTCACCGTATTTTTAGATTCTTCTGCAAGTTTCCCTATTTCATCTGCAACAACTGCAAAACCGTGTCCTGCTTCTCCAGCCCTTGCTGCTTCAATGGCTGCATTTAATGATAAAAGATGAGTTTGCGAAGATATCTACATAATCGCCTCAGATAATACGTTAATTTGTTCCACTACTTTTGAATTTTCCATTGCAATTTGCAATTTGCCTTTAGTTCCTGATAATATTTCCATAGCTTTCTCTTGTGATTTTGTAACATTGTATTTAGTATCCATTGCTCTTTTATTTATTGCTTGAGCTTCTATTGCACCTTCTTGGGCTTTTTCTGCTATAGAGTTAACTGCTCTTTCTATCTCATCCGCAGTTGCATTCATTTCCTGTGCTGATGCTGCTGTTTCCTCCATTCCTGCTGATAACTCCTCTGTAGTTGAGGTGACTTCTTCTATATTTCCGTTTAAATTATTCGTATAATCTGAAATAGTGATTAATACTGTTTTAATAGCACTAGATTCCTTTGCTACCTTGCCAATTAAAAGTTTTAATGAATTTTGCATTACTTCTATTGCATTTGCAATATCCCCTATTTCATCTTTTCTCTTTGTAAATACTCCTGAATCATTTTTTGTAAAATCACCAGTAGCCATAAGTTTTAAATCATTTACTATTGAAACTAATGGTCGAGTAATAGACTTTGAAATAATAAGGGCGACCAAATTACCAATAACTACGGACATTAAAAATATTGACCCGAACACCTTTTGTGAAGCATTAAACTCTCTATCATTTTGAGTATTTAAATCATCTGCTAATTTAGCATTATATACTGCGATTTCTTCTAAGCTCTTTTCAAATTGTTCTGTATTATTTTCAACAATTTCTAGTTCCTTCATAGCTTCTTTTTGTTTCCCTTCCATAGCCAGTTTTATAGCTTTATCTCTTCCTTTCATAACCTCTTCGAGATTGCTTTCAACAACAGCAATCCTATCTAATTCATATTTATCATTATCAATCTTCTTGTAATTTTCCCAGTTTGTTTCAAATACTTTTCCCCTAGTTTCTATATCATTTGCTTTTTCATTTTGTTTATTTTTATCTTCTGTATGTAAAAGTATGTAATGTAAATCTGCTTCTATAGCCTTAGCTTGGTTTTGGTTATCATTTAACCATTCAACACTCAATAAATTTTCTTTATACATTGTTGTCATGTCTTTATTTCCCTTTGAAATATAATAATATCCAGCCCCGCTGACTATACTAACAAGTATTAATCCTACAATCACTAAAGATATCAGCTTTGATTTTATCTTCAAATTGTTCATATTTGCTCCTCCTTCTTGTAATTTCGCCATAATTATACATCTTCCCCCTAGTTTAGTCAATTCTCCTATTTGTTTTTATCACCTTCTAATATTATGATATTTCTAAACTGTTATCTCTTCTAAGTGAGTTTAATTACCGATTGATATTAGCCTATTTTTTTATTATCTTAACTCCCATGTGCATAATTTAGCATTAAGGTTTACAAATATAAAAAATTCATCTTAAATTTACCTTAAAAGAACATTAAACCCCCTTGAAATCAAGGGGGTTACATTGCCAAAACCATAAATTCATTCTTGTTTGTTTTCCAAAGTACCCAACTTGTACATAGCTATCTTGGAAGTCTTCAAGAAAGAACACAATGATTGTTTTTATCTTTATCATCTTATTTCTCCCATATCAATACTGCATCCTCTAATAAGGTGCTCCAATCATTTCCATTATCAAATATCTCTTTCGCATCAAATTCTACATAGTAGATTACGTCCACATTTTTCTTCTTGTCCAGTGTAAAAATAAAATCACGTTCATCACGAGGTTTTTTATTGCCAATAAGTTTTTTAGAATGTGAATTAGCAATAGTTTCAGTGTAGTATAAAAAGATAACCTTTTTTTCTTTACCGTCTATTTTAAACGTTTGAGGATGAGTTGCTGATATAGAATAATAGTCCACTCCATAATAATGGGAAACAAGCATATCATCATCTTGAATTTCAATTTTAATCAAAGCTTCTGCATAGGGTACAACCCTATCGTAATGGAAAACGAAAGAAAAAACTCCAAGCAGGATTAAACCTGTAAGTATAATAGACAATCCCGAAATAATTATTTTTTTATTTCGCCATTTCTTTTTGAAATCCTTAATAAATGAAGCTTCTTTTTCGGCTGGAATATTTAGCTCTTGTTTCATTAAGCCAACTTCCTTTTTGCATTCCTCACAATTGGCCAAATGCTCTTCTACCATTTCCTTAGTATCATCACTTACAACACCATCAACATAAAGAGGTAAAATATCTTTAATGATATTGCAATTAATTTCTTTCATTATTCATCCCCTCCATATATTTAATAACTTTCATTCTTGCTCTATGATAAGTTACCCTTGCCCATCCAGAGCTCTTCCCAAAGATCTTCCCTATTTTTTCAAAGGGCAATTCGCCAAATACTCGAAGGGAAAATACCTCTTTATAGGGTTCTTCCATAGTGTGAAGAAACTGATGGATTATAAAGGCATCTTCTTCATTGGAAATATGTTCTATTATGGTGACTCCCTTATCAGATATATCATCAAGTGAATCATAGCCAATATTCCCTTTATTTTTTTTGTAATATGAGAAATAAGTGTTTTTTGCAATGGTAAATAGCCAAGCCCGAATGTCTTTAGAGCCATCGAAACTATTAATAGATTTCAATGCCTTAAAAAATGCTTCTTGTGCAACTTCCTCTGCTATATTCTCATCGCCAGATAAAGACCTAATATATAAAAACACCTCCCGAAAATATAAGTAATATATATCCTCGAAGTCCATGCCTCTTTCACTCCCTTCACCTATATAACTCCCAAAACCTAAATTCGTTACAATATATTTAAAAATATTTTTGTTTCATTTAAATTTTTTTAATTTTAGCTCCATAAAATAGGAATCTGATTTAATTTGACAAGTTATTATGTTCAAGTTATTATGTTATGGTATACTTTTAGCTGGTAGAATATAACCTTAGAATATCATTTATAAGAGGAGGTTGGAATGGTAGAAAAAATTGATTTAATTATAGAAAATGGTTTAGTATTTAATTCCTATTTTAAGGAATTTAGAGAACAAAATATCTATATAAAAAATGGAAAGATATATTATATAGGTAAGGATGAAGAGGAAAAGCTAGTATCTGATAAAGTTGTAGATGCTAAAGGTAAATATATTGTACCTGGTCTTGTAGACATACACATGCATATAGAAAGTTCTATGGTTAGCCCAAAAGCATTTGGTGAATTTTTGGCATCCTGTGGAGTCACGACCATTGTGTCAGAACCACATGAAATGGCCAATGTAGATGGGTATAATGGAGTTATATCAATGATTGAAGCGGGCAAAGATAGTCCTATAGACATTTTTTATGGTATACCGAGTTGTGTGCCCGCATCTAGGGAAGAACTTGAAACAACCGGGGGAATAATTGATGCCCTTGATATGGCAAAACTTAAAGAAAATCCAAAGGTAGTTTGTGTTGGAGAAGTGATGAATTATCGAGAGATAATTAGACCTAATAATTTAGAGATTTCAAAGTTTATTGAGGATTTAAGAAAAGTTGATAAAAGTTTCCCAATAGAAGGACATTGTCCTAATTTAGTAGGATTAGATTTAGCAAAGTTTTTATATTTAGGCATTGATTCAGATCACACGGAACATACAATAGAAGAACTA
>DHBY01000055.1:23567-24147 GCA_002398845.1 Firmicutes bacterium UBA4916
AGTAAAAAAAGCAATTTCTTTAGGCTTCAGCCCAAAACAAGCTATTTATAATGCCTCATATACTCCATCTAGAAGAATGAATTTATTTGATAGGGGAGTCTTAGCACCAGGAAAAATTGCAGATATGGTAGTATTAGATAATCTCGAAAATTTTGGGGTGTATGAAACATATAAAAATGGCAAGTTAATATATAATAGGGATAGTTATAATGACACATACGTGGAAACTCCACAATTTCCTGAGTCTTATTATAGAAGCATAAAATTATTACCAATAAATAATTCAGTGTTTAATATTTATGTGAGAGAAAATGTTAATAAGGTAAAAGTTAATGTAATGGAAATCAATGATGGCTCTACCCGAACTACAAAAAAAGAAGTAAATATGAAAGTAAAAGATCATATATTGCAGTGGGAGGATTCCGGATATTTGCTTGCTACAGTCTTTGAAAGATATGGAAAGAATAATGGGATAGGCTTTGGTTTCATGACTGGAGATTGCCATAAAAGAGGTGCAGTTGCATCTAGCTATGCTCATGATAATCACAATGTTTTAGTAGCAGGTTCCAATTCTAGGGAT
>DHBY01000063.1 GCA_002398845.1 Firmicutes bacterium UBA4916
GAAGAATATCTTTCAAGTATTATTGAGCGGCTTAATAAGCGGTTTGGAACAGAATTTACAAAAGCCGACCAGTTATCTGTGGAGCAGATTAAAGAGGATTTTGCCGCTGATGAGGATTTGGTTCAAAAGGCTAAAACAAATACCATTGATGATTTTAGATTTGCCTTTGAGAAAGTTTTTATCAATAAAGTTATCGATAGAATGGACCAGAACCAATCCTTTTTTACCCGTGTTTTGGATGATGAGCAGTTCAAAAATGCCCTTATGGAGTATATGTTGGTTGAGACTTATGAGAAGTTAAACAACAAGGCGTAGTGTTTCTATTGCCAAGTGCAATTTGCTTTATTTTGCTATGGTGCTAAGGATCTAGAAGAAGCAACTGGTCATCCTATTGGAGGGGTTTGTCCCTTTGACCTTATTAAACCTTTAGATATATATCTAGGATAAATCGTTGAAGGTTTTTGACTATGTTTATCCAGCAGGCGGAGGCCTTAATACTTGTGTAAAAATAGATGTAGACTATCTAGCCAAGGTCACAAAGGGTATTTGGATAGATGTATGTAATCAATAATACATATATTATGCACGGTTGGAAAGTATTGGGGGAGGTGAAAATAGTGATTATACGTTTAGCTAAAATTGAGGATGAAGAAAAAATATCAAAGCTTATAGCACAGTTTAGAGTAGAATTAAAAGAATTTAAGGGAATTACATCAACACCTAAAATAGACCAAGCAAAGGAAGAATTTAGAGAATATATGGAGGCGAAGTATCCTATTTTTGTTGCTGAAGATAATAGTAAAAAGCTATTAGGTTATTTAGTTTGTAGAATTCACGATAGTGTAGTTTGGGCAGAATCTCTATTTGTTTCTGATAGTGCAAGGAGAAAAGGTATAGCCTTAAAACTATATAAAGAGGCAGAAAAAATTGCATATGAATTGGGCGGAGATACAGTTTTTAACTGGGTGCATCCTAATAACGATAAGATGATAAGATTTTTATCTAAAATGGGATATGATGTTTTAAACCTTATTGAAATAAGAAAACCTTGGGAAAATGAAATATTAACTCAAAAAATATGTGTTGGAAATCACGAGTATAACTATTAATTCTGCCTTGCACTTTTTTTGAAGTAACCCAAAAATCCAAAGAAACCAGTTAAACCAATCCATTTAGAGTTTTTTGTATATAACATTAAGGGTACGCTTAAAAATCCCAATAGACCTAAATAAGCAAATTTATTTACTCCACTTAACCTTTTTTTCATAAGACAACTCTCCTTCCGTTTAAGTATGTTTTATATTATATTAATAAGATTTTAGATATATGATAAGAAGAGTTTATATGCTATATAATTTATAAAATGTGTATTAGAGAGATTATATGTATTTGTAAGGGGTGATTATTTGGCAAAGCATGATTTTGGAATAATAGATTCCTTTAAAGAAAACAAATGGTATAGCGATTATGAACCTGAAAAATACAATTGTATTTCAGTGGATGATGATTTATTAGAAGAATTGATTGTAAAGTATAATAAGGAACTAATGGTAATAAGAACATACTTTCAGGTTACAACCCAGCCAGGAAATGGATTGGATTATTGTGGAGTAACCCTTATTCCACCAGAATCCCTTGAACAATTTAAAGATGTTATTATCAAGGCAAACAGTTATTATCAATCGCAGGAACTTCAATCCCTTATTGAAAAGGTATCTAATGCAATTAGTGAAAATAAATACTTAATTCATTATGGAATATAATTTTTAAATGTGATAGACAAGAAGCATTAGAGTGGCAAGTGCAGAATATTGGTATTGCTACAGATGACTATTATGAACCAATAATAATTATGAAAAATATTTGATTAATGGCAGGTGAAAATCATGAGAAGAAAAGATAGAGAAATGAGCAGAGAATTTGGGCTAGAAATTATAGATAAATCTACATATGGAGTTCTTTCAATGGTGGATGATAATAATGAACCTTACAGTATTCCCCTTTCTATAGCGAGAGATGAAAATACATTATATTTTCATTCGGCTATGGATGGGAGAAAGGTTAAGGCATTTAAGGAGAATCCTAAGGTTAGTGTAGTTTTCGTTGGAGAAACAAAAATTCCAGAAATCTATTCCAATGAAGAATTAGATGAAATCCTAAAAGATGAATCAAAGGCAGGAATACTTGGCAGTAAGGTTTTTACTACCGAATTTGAATCTGCTATTGTAGTAGGAAAGGTAAAATTAGTAGAAGATGAGGAAGAAAGGGTAAGAGGACTAAGACTAATATGCGAAAAATATACTCCAACAAAGATGGCTTACTTCCCTATGGCAGTTAAAACAGGACTAAAAAGGACTAATGTATATAGAATTGAAATAGAGGAAGTTACTGCTAAAAGAAAAAAATATGATATACATGGTCAAGAAATGAAGTGGAGTAGAATGGAGTAATTTGCTTTATTTCGCCATATTTTTAAAATAAAGATTAAGTCATATAGAATTATAAAGGAGCGGTAACAAATGACTATAGAAAGTGTAAAGAAACATTTTGTAGATGAAAAATTGAATTTAGAAGTTATTGAGATGGATACAAGTACAGCAACGGTGGAATTAGCTGCAAATGCTTTGGGCGTTGAGCCTGCTAGAATAGCTAAGACCATGGCTTTAAGGTTAAAGGAACGAGACATATTGATTATGACAAAGGGTGATGTAAGGATAGATAATCGCAAGTTTAAGGACTATTTTGGTCAAAAGGCAAAATTCATTAGTGCTGAAGATCTAGAAGAAACAACTGGCCATCCTGTTGGAGGGGTTTGCCCCTTTGGTCTCATTAAACCTTTAGATATATATCTAGATAAATCGTTGAAGGTTTTTGATTATGTTTATCCAGCAGGCGGAGGCCCTAATACTTGCGTAAAAATAGATGTAGACTATTTAGCCAAGGTCACAAAGGGTATTTGGATAGATGTATGTAATGAATAATACATATACTACGATATCTGGAAAATGTTGGACTGCAAAAAGAACTGTCCG
>DHBY01000006.1:0-20962 GCA_002398845.1 Firmicutes bacterium UBA4916
GCAAGGGAATCCATAGATAAAACAAGAGAATTTTTCTTATCATTAGGAATTCCTATGACATTAAAGGAAGTAGGAATAGGAGAGGAACACTTAGAGGATATGGCAAAAGCAGCCATTGACCATAAAGATGGTGTAGTAGGTAACTTTAAACCACTATATTATGAAGATGTATTAGCTATATATAGGAAAGCATTATAAAGAAGGGCCTACAAAAGGCCCTTAACTAATTTTATTATTAAATAAGCAATTCCCGATCCTGTCATCATGCCTACAGGGATTCCTCCAAAAAAGGTAACACCGATAATAGAGCCAACCAATACCCCTGTTAAGACAGAAATATTATTATTCAATAAATCAAGCCCTCTAGCAGCTACTATTACTACAAAAAGACCACTTAATACAGCTACTAGTCCCTCTAAGTTTAAATAATTTCTTACATTAATAAAAGATGATTCATTACCAGATTGAATTAGCGGCATAAGCATCCAAATCATAAGTAAAGTCAATCCGCCATTTAGGAATATATTTTTATCCAATTTGCTAATATAATATTTACTTAAAAAAGATAATAAAAAAACGATTATACCGCCAATTAACAAAGGCTTGTTCTTTGCAAAAGCCGATATGCCAATTAAGCACAATAGTATTATTCTGTTAGCCATTATAGCATCTCCAATCATAAATATGTATTATTAAAGTATATTCAAAATAAATGAACATAATGTATATCTGTGATACAATTTATATGTTTCCAAAAACTTCAAATTAATCTATTGAAAAAAGGTACAACAAGTGTTAAAGTGTATTGTAAATATAATAAATGGGATGGATGTATATGAAACAAGAAAATACTAAAATTAAATTTGCTCCACCTGAAAATAAGGATAGGATATTATCTTATATTAAGAAACATAAAAGACAATTTTTAATCACAGCTATTTCAGGTATATTCTTTAATTCTGCCATTGTACTAGGGCCAATATTTCAAGGTAAACTACTAGATGCTGCAGTAAATGCAGCTAATATAAACTATATTTTAAAGGCAGCATTAGAGTTTGTTGGGGTCACTTTAGCTTTTCAGATTGCTAGATTCTTTAAAAGATATTATGTAAGGGATATGGCCAATCGTATGAGTGGAGATATGCGTATTGGAATAATGGAATCCATACTTAATACAGATTTAAATATATTGGAAAAAGGAAAAACAGGAGATATGATGTCTACCACCATAGGAGATGTGGATATAGTTGTAGAAGCAGTGAGAAAGACCATTACTGAATTATGGGACACTGGGGTTCTTATGGCTGCTTATTGGATAGCACTTATGTATTATGATGTAAAAATAACCTTAATAGCATCCATACCTATTCCATTTGTCATCCTATTGACTCAGTTAATGAAAAAAACCGTCCACTCAAAATCTAAAGAAGCAAGGGGAGCTACTTCAAAATCAACTATTCAAATTAGAAAGATGATTTCAGAAGTAAATATACTTCGTTTATACGGAAGAGAAGAAACAGAAATAGAAAGGCTAGAAGAAAAATTATCTGAACAAGCCAATAAGAATGTCAAAGTTACCATATTGAAAAATGGATTAGCACCTATATATTCTGCACTAGCCAGTGTTGGAATCGTTGTGGTTATCTATCTAGGAGGTAGCAAGGTCATTAGTGGCAGTTGGACTATTGGTACATTTACAGCCTATATAGCTATGTTTACAGCTTTAGCAGTTAGGACTACAACGGCTGCAAAAGTTTTCAATATTCAACAAGGGGCTAAGGCTTCTTGGGATAGGGTTTTAGGATTGATGAACAATGAAAGTCAAATATTCCTTAACAAAGTGGATAGCCTTAAGCCAAAGGAGATATCTGTAAAAAATCTTTCCTTTAAATACCCAACTAGCGATAAATACGCTGTTAAAGATATTTCTTTTAATATTTCATCAGGAAAGATGGTTGGTATAACTGGCTCTGTAGGTTCAGGAAAATCAGCATTGGCTCTTGCATTAACTGGACTTTATGATTATGAGGGAGAAATCCTTTTAGACAATGTGGATTTAAATGATATGAAATACGAACAAAAAATAGCAGCCATCACATATATGGGACATGATTCTTTCCTATTTTCTGATAGCTTGAAAAACAATATTACTTGGAAGGATGATAATGCTGAAAAGCTAGATAAAGTATTGGATATTGCTTCCTTAAAAAAAGATATAAAAAGCTTTGAAAAAGGTATAGACACGGAAGTTGGAGAAAAAGGTACAAAAGTTTCTGGTGGCCAAAAACAAAGGATAGCCTTAGGAAGAGCACTATATAAAGATGCCAATATTGTAATACTTGATGACCCTTTCTCTGCTGTAGATATAAATACAGAAGCTAAGATTATTGAGAGTTTAAGAGAAAATGTGGGGGATAGGACTATTTTCATCTTTTCCCATAGACTTGATGCTTTTAAATATATGGATATGATATTAGTTTTAGACAAAGGGAAAATCGTTGAAAGAGGAACTCATAATGAGTTAATAAGTAAAAGAGGCATATATAGTAAGATTATAGATTCACAACAATTTTTGGGGGATGGGACCATTGAAAAACAAAATAGTATCTAATGCGGTTAAAACAACTTGCAAAGACAAATTAATATATATTATCTTTTTAGCTATTGCCATTATAGGAGGCATATTAATGCAATTAGTTCCTCCACAAATATTGAAAAATATTATAGACAACAATATTTTAAAAGGCATATATGATGGCATATGGAAGTTGTCCATTTATTATCTAATGGCCATAGTACTAAGTGGTGCCGCTGATTTCATGCGTGAATACATGATGGCAACCATTGGGCAGGACATATTGTTAAACATACGGCTTAATATGGCAAAAAAACTATCAAGATTACCCATATCATATTTTTCCAATAATGCTGTTGGAGAAATAATGAGTCAATTTACATCCGATGTGGATGCCGTAGGAACTTTATTTACATCTGGTCTAATAGGGCTATTATCTGATACATTAAAAGCCATAGGGATTATGGTATCCATATATATTTTAAGCCCTATATTGGCTTTATATATGTTAATTTTAATCCCTATAATATATTTAATTGCTAGATTTTTTAAATCCAACACCTTTAAAGCTCAAATGGAATCACGAAAAGCAGTTGGACATATTAATGGTGCAGTTCAGGAAATATTTAATGGCATAAGGACCATTAAAATATTTGGAATGGAAGACCAATTTATATCTGGTTTTCAGGAACCGTTAAATCAAAATCTCGAAGCAGTTCAAAAAACCAGTATACTGAATTCTATATTTCCTTGCTTGATGCAAATACTAAGGGCAATTGTCATAGGTACTACTGTAATCATAGCAGCACCAACGGGTTTAGGAGCAATAGGCATTAGTATTGGCTCCATTGCAGCAGCAGTTGATTTAATATCTAGAATGTTTGCGCCTATTGAAGCAGTAGCTGTAGAATTTCAAACAATACAAGAGGCCCTTTCTGGACTGGAAAGAATACATGATTTTGATAAAGAAGAAGAGGAATACAAAGAGAAATTAACATTAGATAAAAAAGTTTCAGGTAATTTACCTATTTCCGTAGAAAACATTAGCTTTTCCTATGAAGAAGGCAAAAACATTGTTGAAAATATTTCCTTCGATGTAGAACCTGGAACTAAGGTTGCACTAGTAGGAAGAACTGGGGCAGGGAAAAGCACTATTTTAAACCTTGTAGCAGGCTTATATAGACCAAGTCAAGGTAGCATAAAAATAGGAGGACTTGATCCATTTGAAATGCCATCAAATATGCGTCGTAGGACTATAGGCATTGTACCTCAATCCTTCCCAATCTATGATGGAACTATTAAAGATGCAATTACATTATATGATGAAACCATAACAGAAAAAGAAGTAATAACGGCAGCTAAAACTGTAGGACTACATGAGGATATTATGAAACTTCCTAAGGGGTATGACACTCTTATTGGAGAGGGAGAAATCAAACTATCCCATGGCCAATATCAACTATTAACCCTTGCCTGTGCACTAGTATGTAATCCACCTATATTGCTGCTAGATGAAGTAACCTCTGGATTGGACTCAATAACGGAGGGAAGGGTATTCAAAGCATTAAATGAAGTGTCAAAGAATAGAACAATCCTCACTATAAGCCATAGAATATCAGGAATTATAGATGCTGACAAGGTCATCATGCTTGAAAAAGGAAGAATTGTAGAAACAGGTACACCAAAAGAATTAGCAGGAAAAGATGGCTGGTATGCGAAATATAATCAGATTGAAGAATTAGGATGGAAAATGTAGAGGGAAAGGAGAATGCTATGGTACTTGGATGTTTAATTACAATTTTAGTTTTTGTTTTTGTATTAGTAATTTTAGCAATTACAGGCGTGGCCATTACTCTAAGCCTACTTGCAAAAATACTAGTTCCATTTATACTCATAGCTATAGGAATTAATATCATTGAAAAAAACAGAAGATAAAGTAGGGGATGGCTTTGCCATCCCGTTTTCTAATCAAATGAATAGGACAGAATAGCCCTTTTCATTTGATTATTTTATTTATATAAAACTTATAAAAAGGTTGAAGGGAGAGATAATATGCATATAAGATTGGCAAAAGAAAGAGACTATGAGGAAATGTATCTAATATTTAAAGAAGTAATAAAAAAAGGAGATACCTATGTATTTTCGCCTAGTACTACAAAAGAAGAAGCCTATTCCTATTGGTTTGGAAAAGGAATAGAAAGCTTTGTAGTTGAAGACAATGGAAAAATTGTAGGCATGTACAAAATTATAGCTAATCAAATAGATTTAGGTTCCCATGTGGCTAATGCCAGCTTTATGGTATCATCTAAAGAACAGGGGAAGGGCATAGGAAAAGCCATGGGGGAACATTGTCTAAAAACAGCTAAGGAAAAAGGTTTTAAAGCAATGCAATTTAATTTTGTAGTTTCTACTAATTATGGTGCTGTAAAATTGTGGGAGAAACTTGGATTTGAAATAGTAGGCACCTTACCTAAGGCTTTTAAACATATGGAATTAGGCTATGTAGATGCATATGTAATGTATAGATTTTTATAAAATTGGAGGGATAAAATTGCTAAACTTAGCCTTATTAGGAACTGGTGGAGGAATGCCTATGCCAGATAGATTTCTTTCCTCAGTAATTTTAAATTATCAGGGAAGAAAAATTCTTATAGATTGTGGTGAAGGCACTCAAGTTTCCATGAGAATATTAAAATGGGGTTTTAAATCCATAGATATAATATGTATTACACATATTCACGGAGACCATATATTTGGGCTGCCTGGACTACTTTCCACCATTGGAAATAGTGGTAGGGTAGAACCTATTACCATAATAGGGCCTAAGGGCATATCAGATACTATAAAAGGAATTTTAGCTCTCATAGGCTATTTACCTTATAATCTATATATTATAGAAAACCCTAAGTTGCCAATAAATTTTTCTATTTCTTCAAAGGGCAGCAAAATAGAAAATTCAAATGGCAATATAAGTATCTCCACCTTAGAATTAGAACATTCAACTCCATGTATAGGCTATAGCTTTTATATACCACGAAAACCAAAATTTTTAATAGAAAAAGCCAAATCAAATAAAGTGCCAAAGGAAATATGGCATAGACTTCAAAATGGAGAAAATGTTAATTACAAGCGTAAAACATATACCCCTGATATGGTACTTGGGGAAAAACGAAAAGGGATAAAATTAAGTTTTACTACAGATACCAGGCCAATAGACACTATAGCAGATTTTATAAATAAAAGTGCTCTATTTATATGTGAGGGCACCTATGGAGATAATGAGGATTTAGAAAAAGCTATAAAAAATAAACATATGACTTTTTCTGAAGCTGCAAGCTTAGCTAAAAGTGGAGATGTAGATAGACTTTTGCTCACCCACTTCTCTCCTGCCATGGATAATCCTGAAATATACATAAAAAATGCCACAAATATATTTCCCAATACTATTATAGGATATGACGGATTCATTGATGAGCTATCATTTTGACACAGGGGGACGGTTCTCTTGTGTTGCTATTACCTCTAGCTTATGTTAAAATTAATTAGAGGTGGTGCGACAGTTCGGTGTCGTGTGTATAGTCGGTGAGAAGCCGACACGGTAAGGAATAGCCAACCGCCGTTATCCAGCCTTGGAGCCAAAACCGTGAGGTTAGGTTTAAGCGTAGGCAGGAAACTATGAGAGCCGTAATGCGAAAGCGTGAAGTGATTGAATCCCGTTAGTTAATATAGTGTGGAAGCCGATATCCTCACCTCGGTAGCAGGCAACAATGCTTGGTCGTAAATGGCAAGAACAAGCAGGTTCCATCGGGGTCTTAGAGCACGGCGAGCATAAGATAGTTATACACGGCATACCTGTGAGACCTTGCATACTCCCACGAGGGTATTTGTTACACAAGGAGCATTTCGTCTAAGGTGATAGAAATGGTATGCAAGGAGTCGGATTTGCTCATAGTACTGAAGAAACCTGTAACGAAGGTGGAGGGAAGGGGCAAACATATAATCCGTTCCAAGAATAAAACATTGGTCACACTGGAGGTGGCGAATACAATGGAAAATGCATTCAAAGGAATAGCATTACAGGCAGGAAAGCATAATAGAGTGCAGACCATAATGCATTATGTCAATAAGCAAACACTGATTAAAGAACATCGAAAGCAGAAAAGCGGAAAAGCTATTGGAATTGATGGAGTAAGCAAGGAAATCTATGATAAACATTTGGAAGAAAACATAGATAGCTTACTTGAAAGGATGAAAACATTTAGCTATCGACCACAAGCGGTTAGACGAACATACATCCCTAAGGTAGGAAGTGACAAACTGAGACCTCTCGGAATACCTGCGTATGAAGATAAACTGGTTCAAGGCGTAATGAGAAAAGTACTTGACCAAATTTACGAAAACAAATTTTACGACTTCTCCTATGGATTTAGAGAAGGTAAAAGCTGTCATGATGCAATAAAAGAAATAAACCAAATACTCATGATTAAGAAAGTAAATTTTGTTGTGGATGCAGATATTAAAGGGTTCTTTGATAACGTGAACCATGAATGGATGATAAAGTTTCTAGAGCATGATATACAAGACAAGAATTTTCTACGCTACATCAAAAGATTTCTAAAGTCAGGCATCATGGAAGATATGAAATTTTATGAAAGTGATAATGGAACGCCGCAAGGCGGGTTGATTTCACCCATATGTGCGAATGTTTACCTTCATTATGTACTAGATATGTGGTTTGATGTCGTAGTTAAGAAACACTGTAAAGGTGAGGCATATATTGTTCGTTATGCTGATGATTTTGTATGTTTCTTTCAGTATCAGAAGGATGCAGAGAACTTCTATAAGGCCCTTGTAGAACGACTTAAGAAATTTGGTCTTGAGCTTGCAAGTGATAAAAGCAAGATAATTCGCTTTGGAAGGTTTGCTGCTCAAAATAGTAAGGATGGTAAAACAGACACCTTTGATTTTCTTGGCTTTACGCATATCAACGGTACGACGAGAACTGGAAAATATAAGGTTGAACACCGAACAAGCAGAAAGAAACTGAAAGCGAAGAAACAAAGTGTAAAAGAGTGGCTGAAAAGTTTCATGCATGGGAAACCATCAGATACTATAGAGGCTTTAAACCGCAAACTGGTGGGTCACTACGCTTACTATGGAATATCAGGTAACTATCAAGGAATACTGAATTTCTATAGATTTGTAAAAGTGGCATTGTACAAGGTGCTTACAAGGAGAAGCCAAAGGGCTTATCTTAGCTGGGCAAGGTATCAATCATTACTTAGGAAACATCCAATAGCTGAACCTAAAATATATGCGAATATATGGGAGTAATGTAAGGATTATATGAAGAGCCTAATGCCTTAATAGGGCACGTTGGGTTCTGTGAGGGGCAATTAGACTATCCCTCACTTTAATGAAAGAGAGGTGAAAGTCGAGTTTGTCTACTCGACATTTTTATGCCAAGAAGACCAAGAGAGAAAAGCAGTACAGGAATATATCATGTAATGCTTAGGGGAATAAACGGACAAACAATATTTAAAGATAATGAAGATTATGAGAAACTAATCCAAACAATTGCAGATTATAAAAAAGTATGTGAATATGAGATATATGCTTATTGCCTTATGACCAATCACATACATTTGCTAATAAAAGAAGGAAAAGATGAGTTAGGAATAGTTTTCCGAAGAATCGGGGCTAGTTATGTGCACTGGTACAACTGGAAGCACAAAAGAAACGGACATTTATTTCAAGATAGATATAAAAGCGAGCCAGTAGAGGATGATAAATATTTCTTAACAGTACTTAGATATATTCACCAAAATCCAATTAAAGCAGGCATTGAAAATGATATAAAAGAATATCCCTGGAGCAGCTATAATGAATACTTAGGTAAGGATGGCATTTGTGATAAGAAGTTTGCATTAGTTTTTTTTGCAGATGATGAAAAAGGAGCGTTAGAATTATTTAAAAAATTCAACAGTAAAGAAAATGATGATAAATGCCTTGATTACGAAGAATCAATTAGGATAGACGATATAGAAGCAAGGAAAATAATAATAAAAGTAGCTGGAATAGATGATATAAGTCAAATACGCAGTTTTGAAAAAGAGAAAAGGGATAAAGTAATTAAAAAATTAAAGAATAGAGGACTATCAATAAGACAAATAGAGAGGCTAACAGGGATTAGCTTTAGTGTAATAAGAAGGATATGACACAAGAGAACCATCCCCTTGTGTCATGCGAAAATTCCTCAAATTGCCTTGTATGTATCAATACATTAGGGAAAAAATATATACGAGGTGATAAAAATAAAGGACAAAGATAATGAAAGAAAAATTGATGAAAATTTTTTCAATCAAATGAACTATGAAATAGCAGCCGAACATGGTATAGTCGATAATGAAGAGATGAAAAACAATAAAAAATTGAAAAATTGGAGCAAAGAAAATAAAAAGAAAAAGTAAAATAATTTTTTATTTCAATTTGGAGTTTATATTATTTTAATGGCTATAAAGAGGTTATGTTGGAGGGCGCAGACATAACCTCTTAAAATTGTTTAGATAATTGCAGTATGAATTTCCTAAAATAAAACGGCTTATCCTTGTACCCCTTTTTTAACTTCTCTTTTAGGTAATAAACAATTGGGTATATTTTAATTAGACAACGAATAATTCTAATATTATATAAGGATAATATTTAGGATTTATGCTAGTATTAATTTGACATAAAGGAGTGCTGTAATAGTGGATTTACGGGAAAACTCTCAATATATACAAAAAGTCGTGGAAGTTATATCAAGTGTTTTAGAAGTTGATGTAACAATTGTGGATCATGAACTAGTTAGAATTGCAGCAACAGGAGAATATATAGACCGTATTGGTGAAAATATAGCAGGAAGCTCTGCATTTTCAAAAACCATGAATGAGAAAGAATATATTATTATAGACGATACCAGTAAAAATAGGCAATGTACAGCTTGCAAGTATTATGGGATTTGCAATGAATATGCTCTTATGTGTTTTCCTATAATTTATAAAGAAAATTGTATAGGTGTAATAGGTCTTATAGCATTTAGCGAAAGGCAAAGAAATATAATAGAAAATAAAAAGCAATATTTAATTAGTTTTATAAACAACATGAGTGATTTAATAATATTAAAGGCAATACAAAAAGATACTTCCAATAGATTGACCTTACTTACAAAGCAATTACAGGCTATTATTAACTCATGTGAAAATGGAATTATATTAGTAAATAGTAATGGGGTTATATTAAAATACAATACTTCTGCAAAAGAAAAAATTGGATTAACCGAAGATGATATAAACAATGTAAATATTGAAACCTTATTACCAGCAATAAATGCAAGGGAAATTTTAAAACAGGGATTAAATATAAGAAATAGGGAATTTATATATAAAAAAAATAAAAAGTGTATACGTGGGATATATAATGCAGAATTAGTAGGAGATGAAGGCGAGACTAAGGGATTAGTTATTATATTTAAATTTATTAAAGAAATAATTGAAGCTTATAATGTAGTTACAAATGATTTAAGCACAATAGGATTTAAAGATATTTTAGGAGAAAGCCCGTCAATAGTTGAAACTAAAAAAATAGCCCTTAAGGCTTCTCAATCCAGCTCTACCATATTAATTACAGGGGAAAGCGGTACGGGGAAAGATTTATTTGCAAGAGCCATACATTCTAATAGTGATAGGAGAAACAATCCTTTTATTGCGGTAAATTGTGCTGCTATACCTGAAAATCTTTTAGAAAGTGAATTATTTGGGTATGAAAATGGAGCTTTTACAGGAGCTAAAAGAGGAGGAAAAATTGGCAAATTTGAATTGGCCAATACTGGAACTATTTTTTTAGATGAAATAGGAGATTTAAAATTAAACTTACAGGCAAAACTATTGAGAGTTATTCAGGAAAGAGAAGTGGAAAGAATAGGAGGGAATAGTCCCATTCCCTTAGATATAAGAATTATTGCTGCAACTAATAAGAATTTAGAAAAAAAGGTAGCTAATGGAGAGTTTAGAGAAGATTTATATTATAGATTAAATGTAATCCCAATATATATAGAACCCCTTAGAAATAGGGTGGAAGACATTGAAGAATTATCAAGGTTTTTATTAAAAAAATATGCCTTAAAATTGGACAAGGAGGTATCGGGGTTTACTGAAGAGGTAATGGATATATTTAGAAATTACAAATGGCCCGGAAATGTAAGAGAGTTGGAAAATATTATAGAATACTCCATTAATATGGCCACTGAAAACATGATTACAATAAAAAATTTACCAGAACAATTTAAAAGTACAAAAGTCCAAGATCAAAATTTTAAAATTAGAACATTAAAAGAAATTGAAAAAGAAGAAATTGAAAAAGCCATTAAAAAATATGGCATGGATAAAATAGGAATGAAAGAAATTACCGAATCTTTAGGTGTAAGTAGAGCTACTATATATAGAAAAATTAGAGAATACAAGATAGAAACTTAAAGACAATCTCAAAATGAGAATATGCTCAAAGCTAATTCCTGACAGAGGTAGATAAATAAATAAGGAATATAAAATAAGAAATATAATAGAAAAGGACAAAAAACCAATTTAAGTATCAAAATGAGACTAAGTCCCTGTTATATTCTCATTTTGATACTTATGGAAACAAATATGGAATTAAATTGTCCATTAATACAGATTATCTCTTTGGCACGATTATTGCTTTATTATAGAGTGATGGTACATATTATTTAAGTATAATTAAATATTTTAAGGGGGCGATGTATATGAATGCTAGTGTTATTGAGAAACTATGAAAAAGCATATGAAATTGGTGCAATTAGTCCTTTAGATAGAATTGTAGGGGCTACAAGTGGCAATGCTGGCATTTCCTGATGATAAAAAATATTTAAGTACTAATTTAATGAAAGAGGATTATTAAATCTTATAAATGTAACCATTGCTTATAAATATTGATATTATTTTAGAGGGGGAAAAATTATGAACACAACTTTATCTGTATTAATTAATGTTCTAGTAATGATTGCTATAGTTTATGTTTTATCATTTTTAAAAAAGAAAAATTATTCTTTTACTGTAAGAGTTCTTTTGGCTATGGCATTAGGTATAATTTTTGGTGCTGTACTTCAATTAACATTTGGAGCAAGCTCTGATGTAGTTAAGCAATCTAATGATTGGTTTGCAATTATAGGTACAGGTTATGTAAGACTATTAAAAATGATTGTTATTCCACTAATTTTTGTATCTATTATAGGTGCAATAATAAACCAAGATTCTGAAAACTTAGGGAAAATGGCTACTCAAATAATCGCGGTATTAGTAATTACAGCAGCTATTGCAGCTTTTGTTGGTGCTGTAACCACCAGTGCATTTAACCTTACAGCAGAAGGCCTCCAATCGGGGGAAACGGAACAAGAAGCTGGTGAAAATCTAGAAATTCGTTTGGAGGATTATAAAGCTAAATCCATTCAAGAACAAATAGTTGAGATTATTCCAGCTAACCCCTTTTATGCAATGACTGGTCAGGGAAGTTCAGCTACTTTATCTGTAGTATTTTTTGCAGCTTTAATTTCATTAGCAACTATAGGAGTAAGAAGAACAAATCCAAAAGCAGCAGAGACCTTTACGAATTTTATAAATGCAATTCATGATATAGTAATGAGAATGGTTAACATGATATTAAGATTAACTCCTTATGGAGTATTGGCACTTATGACTAAAATGGTATCTACTAGTGACTTTAAAGAAATATTAAGGCTTATTAATTTTGTAATAGCATCATATGTAGCCTTATTAATAGTATTTGTTATTCACTTAATAATTTTAGCTATATTTGGGCTAAATCCAGTAAAATATGTAAAGAAATCGGGAACAGCATTAATGTTTGCTTTCAGTTCCAGATCTTCTGCTGGGGCTTTGCCAATTAATATAGATACACAAATAAATAAACTAGGTGTGCCAGAAGGCCATGCTAATTTAGCAGCATCCCTTGGTACTAGTATTGGACAAAATGGTTGTGCAGGAGTTTATCCAGCTATGCTTGCAGTAATGATTGCACCAACTGTGGGAATCAATCCTATGGCTCCAGCTTTTCTAATTAAATTAGTTATTGTTACTGCCTTATCTTCCTTTGGTATTGCTGGTGTTGGAGGAGGAGCTACATTTGCAGCTTTAACTGTTTTATCAATAATGGGTTTACCTGTTGGATTAGCAGGACTTTTAATAGCTATAGAACCTTTAATAGATATGGGTAGAACTCTAGTTAATGTAAGTGATTCTATGGTAGCAGGATTAGTTTCTAGTAAGCTTATGGGAGAATTAAATATGGATGTATATAATAGTGATATAAAAGCAGAATCTAAGTAGGAGGGAAGAGTATGAAAATAACAATTGATTCTAAAACCCTAGATTTTATAAAATCTAAGGGAGAAAAATCTGTAGTAGTGTGGTTAGAAGGATGTTCTTCTTGAGGAGGCAAAGAACCTCAACCATCAGTTAAGATGGGAAAACCAGAAGATATGGAAGATTACGATGAATACAAGGTATCTGATATTAATGTGTATGTAAGATGTGATATTAAAGCGAAAAATGATGAACTTAAAATCAAATATTCTAAGATATTGTGGAATGAGAAACTTACAGTTGAAGGCATGCTATTTTAAAAAATTGGTATAGCGTAAGGGAGAAATTTAGTAAGTTTTAACCTTATGGAAAGAAACAACAAGATATACAAAAGAAAACAAATACATTAAAAAAGCCAAAGGGATGTTATGTTTATTATAAAACATAACATCCCTTATTTTTCCCCCTGCTTTCCATAGCCTTTTTAAAGGCTCCCAAAGGTCCAGTTCTAAATGAATCCCGGGTTTCCAAGATGTCATTTTTTTATTTTCCACAATCTCGCCTCTTTTAAAAATCGATGAAAAATTTTTCAATCAAATGAACTATGAAATAGCAGCCGAACATGGTATAGTAGATAATGAAGAAATGAAAAACAATAAAAAATTGAAAAATTGGAGCAAAGAAAATAAAAAGAAAAAATAATCAAATGAAAGGGACAGCCCATTTCATTTGCCTATTCTATTTGAAGAATTAGGATGGAGAATGTAAACATATTGAAAATAATATAAAAGTGAAGGATTAGGGAAAGATAGTCTAATAAGTTCTGTTATCAAAGGAACTTATTAGACTATCTTATTTTAGCATTAATCGTTACAATTAATTTGGGATGAGGTGAAAAGAATGTTTAGCCAAAGGGAAGTCGAAATAATAAAGTTTTTAATAGATCAAAATGATTATATTAGTGGTGAAAAAATATCAACTTTTATTGGAATCTCATCTAAGACTTTACAAAAAGATATTAAAGTAATAAATCAACAACTTGAACTTGTAAATACAAATGCTCAAATATCTAGCATGAGAGGAAAAGGATATATTTTAGAGACAGATAATAAAGAAGTTTTTTATAAAGAATTACTAAGATTTTGTGAAGCAAATGCTAAAGACATGCGATTTATTCCCACAACTTCGGAAGGTAGAATAAATTATATAATTAAAAAGTTATTATTTTTAGAGCTTAAAGGAGAGCGAGGCATAACACAGTTACAATTTTGCGATAGTTTGTTTATTAGTTTGACTACTTTGAAAAGCGACCTAAACATAGTTAAGGAAAAATTACAGAAGTTTAATATAGAAGTGGTGAAGTATGGAATAAAGGGTATTGCATTACAGGGCAACGAGGATGATTTGAGAAGTTGCATTAGATATTATATTTTTCAAAAACCTGAAAGTGATATAGTTGATTTGAATTGTATTACTCCAATATTTAAAAAAGAGCAGATAGAAATTGTAAAAGAAATATTAAGTTCTATTATTGGCAAAAGCAAAGTGGCGATAACGGATATAGGTTTTTATAATTTATTAATTCATATATTAATAGCCATAAGGAGAATTCAAAATAATAATAAAATAGAAAATATAGAATTTACCGATGTATTAAAAAACACATATGAATACAATGTGGCTACAGAAATAGCTGGAAAAGTTTCGGAAGCAACAGGCGTAGAACTTCCTGAGGGCGAAGTATGTTTTATAACTCAGCATTTATATACACAGAAAACTATAGGTAGCAGAGGCATAAAAAGACAACTAAACTTACCGAATAAATATCACTTATTAGTAAAAGAAGTTCTAGAAAATTTGAAAGAGACTATAGATATTGATTTTACTAAAGATGAATTACTGATTTGGAGTTTAGCTACTCATTTAAAGTCAGCTATTAATAGAATAAAATTTGATATGAGCATAACAAATGATATGTTATATGAAATAAAGAGAAACTATTCTTTTACGTATAACATTGCACTTATAGCAGCCAATTTTATTGAAAAGATTATAGGTAAATCCATAAGCGAAGACGAAGTAGGATTTATATGTTTGCACTTTGCTGCGGCATTTGAAAGATTAAAAGATGAAAGAAATAAGGAAAAATTAAGAGCTTTAATAATATGTGCTTCTGGTCTTGGAACATCAATGGTATTATCTGCAAAGATAAAAAAAGAATTTAGTGATGCGATCCAAATAGTAAATGTTCTTCCTTTAAATAGGTTAGACTCTATTCCAATGGATGAATATGATGCTATTATATCAACAGTTAAAATTGATACTGCTGCTAATAATTTAAATGATAAAAAGGTAATATATACTTCTCCTATGTTGAAACAGGAAGATATTGCAACAATAAGAGATTTTATTAATTCCAACAAAAAAGTTTCTATATTGAGATTTTTGGAATTTACCGAAGAAGATTTATTTTTTGTTGATAAGGAATTTGAAACAAAGGAAGAGATAATTAATTATATGGTAAACAACATGATAAAGAAAGGATATTTAAAAGAAGAAGATAGGGAATCTTTTTTTAAGAGGGAAAACATTTCTTCTACAGAGATAGGCAATTTAATAGCCATACCCCATGCGTTAGATACTGATCCTGAAATAAGCAAAGTTTCTATATTGATGATGAAGAAACCAATAATTTGGGAAGAAGAACAGGTAAGGCTTGTGATCCTTATGAGTATTGAAAAAAGATTGTATTTAGAATTTGGAGAAATAATAGAAGAATTATATTTAAGATTAGAAAATAAGGAAAAAGTTATTGAATTACTTAGTGCAAAAAATTACACTGAATTTATTAAAATATTAAGATAGGGTGAAAATGATGGATATAAGAGCTATGATAACAGAAAATACTATAGAATTTGATGCTGATTTAAAAACAAGAGAAGAGGTGCTAGAACATATTTCCGAAATACTAGTTAAGAACAATAGAGCAAATAATAAGGAAGTGATTTTCAATGGGTTTTTACAGAGGGAAAAAGAAGGAACAACTGGCATAGGACTTCAATTGGCAATACCACATTGTAAAGAAGAGGATATATTGGAGCCAACGATAGTATACATTACGTTAAAAAATCCTATAGATTGGGATTCCTTAGATGAAAAACCAGTAAAAGTAGTTATTGGACTAGCTATACCTAAAAAATATGAAGGAACATTACATCTGGAGATTTTATCTGCTTTAGCATCTAATCTAATGGAAGATGATTTTAAGGATAAATTATTTAAAATTAATAATAAAGAAGAACTAATTAATTTTTTATATAAAAATTTATAATTTAGGAGGTGAAAAAAATGAAAATATTAGGAGTTACTTCATGCCCAACAGGAGTAGCACATACTAACATGGCAGCAAAGGCATTAGTAAAAGCAGGAGAAAAATTAGGACATACAGTAAAGGTAGAAAAACAGGGAGCATTAGGGATACAAAATAGGTTAACAAAAGAAGAAATTGCAGAAGCTGATGTTATTATCTTTGCAGTTGAGCAAAAAGTAAGAGAAGAAAATAGATTTAAGGGAAAAGTTATTTATAAAGTATCTGTATCAGCGCCAATTAAAAACGGTGTTAAGGTAATAGAAGATGCATTAAAATTAATTTAATAAGCTTTAGATAAAATAATTTTAGGAGGCGTAAATACAATGAAAGAATTTTTACAAGACCTTAAGAGACACATTTTAACTGGCATTTCATACATGATTCCTTTTACTATTGCAGGTGCAGTAATAATGGGAATTGCAAGAGTAGGTGCAATGGCTTATGGGGTTACTGATATTTGGGATTCTGCACATTCAGCAGGAGCAGGGCTTATTCCATTTTTTCATACTTTAGACGGTTTAGGAGGATTAGCTTTAAATTTGATGTTGCCTATATTTGCCGGATATATAGCCTTTTCCATTGCTGATAGACCGGCTTTAGTTGCAGGTTTCGTTGGTGGTGAATTGGCAAACAAACTTGGGACAGGCTTTTTAGGAGCATTAGCTGCTGGTATTATATCGGGATATATAGTATATTTTTTAGCTAATTCTATTAAATTACCAGAAAGTGCAAGTAGTGTATTACCCGTATTTATCTTACCTGTATTTGGCACGTTATTTACAGTATTGATTATGCAATATATAATCGGTACTCCATTTACAGCTTTAAATAATGCATTGGTAGAATGGGTAACAGGAATGAGTGAAGGAAGTAGTGCACTGGTATTAGCATTAGTAATAGGAGGTATGGTTGGCTTTGATCTTGGTGGGCCAGTAAATAAAGCTGCTGTTGTAACTGCTATGGCTTTAATATCGGAAAATTTATTTATTGCTAACACAGCAGCACAAGTTGCAATCATTATACCTACTTTAGGATATGGTATTGCTACAATAGTAGGAAAGAAAAGATTTTCCGATGAATTTGTAGAGGCAGGTAAAGCATCGTTTATTATGGGACTAGTTGGTATATCTGAAGGAGCAATACCATTTACACTTGTGGATCCAATAAGAATGATACCAGTTAATGTGGTAGGATGTGCTGTAGGAGCTGCAATTGCAGTATCAATGGGTGCAGTGAACACTATCCCGATATCTGGGATATACGGTTGGTTACTAGTAGATAAGTGGCCAGTTTATGTATTAGGAATATTTGTAGGAGCCTTAATTGTAGCTTCAGGGGCGATTCTTCTTGGCAGAGGATTTGATTCAAACGAAGCAGATGAAATTTTGTAATAAAGTTGTCAGTGGGGAGGGCTTATAAAAAAATAAACGCCCTCCCTATTTAAATTATGATAAATATTAAAAATTAGGAGCTAGAATTAAATAATGAAATTTAAAGACCAAAAAGAAAACATAACTTTATTTTTAATTGGGATACTTATACTAACGCTGGGAGTCGCGCTAATAATAAAGGCAGATTTAGGTGTAGGACCTTGGGATTCGGTTAATGTTGGTTTAAGTAAAATTTTAGGATTATCTGTGGGTGGTGCTGGTTTTATTATTGCTATAATTATGACTATACTAGCAGGAATATTTCGAAATGGATCGTATAATATCAAAACATTAATGACAGCATTTGTTTTGAGTGGCTGTACTGATTTTTGGCTATTAGTTGTTAATTATATTTCTTTTAAAGAAAACTTAGCAGAAAGAATAATATGCTTTATTATAGGAATTACATTATTATCTTTAGGCCTTGCTTTATACTTAATTTCTAAATTGTCTCCAAATTCACTAGATGATTGCATGGTGGCATTCAAAGAGAAATTTAATCTAAGTATAGTTAAGGCTAAGGTTATCATGGATGCTATAGGAATAGCTATTGCATTTTTCGTATCAGGTCCCATAGGGATAGGTACTGTCATAATTACAGTTTTTGTAGGTCCATTGGTAGGTTTGTTTAATGGTAGATTAAGCAATTTAATAAAGATTTTAAACAAGTGTAATGTTGATTAATTTGAAAGGAAGATAATTTATGGTTAAAGTAAATATTGTAAACCACACTCATTGGGATAGAGAGTGGTATTTTTCAACTATGGATTCTTTAGTTCTTAGTGATCAAGTTTTTACTGAAGTCTTGGATGAACTAAATAGGGATAAAGAAGCAAGTTTTTGCCTTGATGGTCAGATATCTATTTTAGAAGATTACTTATCTATTAGGCCAGAGAAACTTAAGGAAATACAAAAACTAGTAAAAGAAGAAAGACTTTTTATAGGGCCATGGTATACACAAACTGATACACAACTTGTATCAGTAGAATCAATTTTAAGAAATCTTACAATCGGGATAAACGAAGCAGAAAAGATTGGAGAATACATGAAAATTGGATATCTACCAGATACGTTTGGCTTTAATAGCCAAATGCCAACTATACTTCAAAGTTGTGGAATTGATAATATAATTTTTTGGAGAGGTATTGATTATGATAAAATTAAATCACCTTATTTTATATGGAAAGGATTAGGAGATGAAAAAGTAATTGCCGTTAATTTTATTAATGGTTATGGTAGTATACCCAAGCTTTATGATGATAAGAATTTTAGAGATAACAAGCTATTTCCCTTAGTTAATAAGATTAAAGAGCTAACAAATTTAGAAGAAATAATTATACCTATAGGAAACGATCAGGCAGGCATAACCCTTAATATACAAGAAAAAATTAATAATATTAACAAATATTCGGAAGATAGTTATTTCGCTAGTAACTATGAGAAATTTATTGGTTTCCTAAGAAATAATAAATCGAAATTAAAAGTTTATGAGGGAGAGTTTAGAACCCCTAAAACAGGCCGTGTTCATAAAACAATAGGTTCAGTGCGTTACGATTTGAAGAAGAATAACTTTGATGCTGAACAGATGCTGTTAAATAGAGTTGAGCCACTTTATGCTATAGCTAAGAATCTAGGTTTAGATATAAGCAAAGAATTAATTATAAAGGCTTGGAAAAAGCTAATGGAGGGACAAGCCCATGATGGAATTTGTGGGTGTATAACAGATGATGTTGCAAGTGATATACTTTATAGGATAAAACAAGTAAAAGAAATATGCGAAGGATTAGAAAACCTTATTAAATATAAATTATCAGAAAGAATAGGATTAAAACAAGACCAAGTAATTATTTTTAATACTTTACCTTATGAATATAAGGGTTATAAAAAAGTTGAATTTGTGAGTATGGACAAAGAGGTTATTTTAAAAGATGTAGAAAACTTTACTATACTTAATATAGAAAAATTCGAAGAAAGAAAAAATATTTTAGTAGAATCACCAGAAGGAAATTATTATATTGATGAGGCCCTTTACTACAAAATAACAGCCTTAGTAAAGGTAAAGTTACCATCAATGGGATATAAAGTATTTCAAATTGAAAAATCTAAGGCTAATATGCTTGTTAATGATAACAGATTAGAAATTAAAAATGAGTTTTATAATATAACTGTAAAAAAGAACAAACTATACCTTAAATTATTTAATGATGAGGTAATTGAAGACTTTATTATTTTTGAGGATTGCGGAAATGATGGAGATACTTATGACTTTTCGCCTTTAAGAAATGATAAGCCAATATATTTTAGGGCCACAGAAGGTAAAAGACATATTGGCAATGGTATAGAAAAGTTAACTCTAAAAGGCAAAAAATCTTTACCAGAAAATCTTGAAGATAGAATATCTATGGAGAATCTTAACAAGTTGAATATAACTCTAGAAATCGTTTTGTTAGAAGGTTCACCAATAATTAACTGTAGAATAACCGTGGATAATAACATTAATAGCCATAGATTAAGGGTAGGAATCAGGTCAGAAATAAATTCACATGAATCAATTGCATCAGTACCTTTTGGATATATTAAAAGGCCAACATTGGATATAAAAGATTGGCAAAGTAATTATCTAGAAAAACCAATTGATATAGAAGTTTTTGAAGAAACAGTATCGGTGACTGATAATAAAAATACTTTAAGTATTTATTCAAAAGGAATTAAGGAGTATCAAGTAGTTGATGACATAATGTATTTAACATTATTATCTACCACATCTCAACTTGGGAAACCCGATTTATTATATAGACCAGGACGAGCTTCTGGGGATACAACAAAACAAGGACATATTATGATGCCTACACCGTTAGCTGAGCAGAAAGGTATAAAAAAGTTTAGTTTTGGGATATCCATTAAGGAAGAAAATTTCAATGAAAGGGTAGTAGCAAAAAGATATGAAACTTTTACGACTCAAAATATTTCATATCAAATGCAAACATTAAATAAATTTATTAATAGATTAGACAATAAGATACAGCCTTTGGAAAAAATAAAGAATGATCTTGAAAGGGAATATAGCTTGCTATCCATTGATAACAATGTAGTGTTTAGTAGTATATCTCCATCTTTAAAGGATATAGACGCAGTTTTATTACGTGTTAAAAATCCTTCCTGTGAATCAATATTTATTGATAAAAAGGATTTTTCTAAATTTAAGAAATGG
>DHBY01000006.1:21197-21729 GCA_002398845.1 Firmicutes bacterium UBA4916
TTAAATGACACAAGGGGACAGTTCTCTTGTGTCATTTAAGAGCAGCTGCTATTTACAAAAGCCTATGATGAAATTAATATGTAATATTATAAAAAGTAATTTGAATCAGATAATGAAATTAGAATTGAAATAAAGAAGATGGTTATTGGTAGCCATCTTTTTTAAATTTTTCTTTTAAATATCAAATAACTGGGTATATTCTAGTTGATTAATAAATCATTGCGTGTTTTTATAGTTTATAAAGAAAATCGTATAGTTTATAATAGACCTTATAGCACTTGATGAAAAGCAAAGGAATATAATAGCTAGTAAAAAACAATATTTAAGTATCACTGAATATTTTAAGGGGATGGTATATATGAGTATTAGTATCGCTAGAAAACAACGTATTGATGATTTATCAAATTTAATCGGAAATACGCCTTTGTTAGAAATAAAATTTAAATACAAGGATAATATCCATAGGATATTTGCCAAAGCAGAATACTACAATTTAACTGGCAGCATTAAGGATAGAATGGCATTTCACATT
>DHBY01000047.1:0-15198 GCA_002398845.1 Firmicutes bacterium UBA4916
TTATTTCCCGTCTAAGAACTTTCTCCCTGATTATATTCCTCAAAAAGATATAGATGATGATCTCGAGGAACAGCTAATCAAAATAATAAAGAGGCATGAAATAGATACCTTAGTATTTGATGGAGTATATCCATATGCTTACCTAGTCAACGCAATAGAAAGATCTGAAGTTTTAAACGCTATTTGGATTCAAAGGGGAATGCATAAATCAGGCAAAGCACCAGTGGTTATTGAACGAGAAAGTTACTTCAATTTAATAATAGTTCCTGGTGAAGCCAGCAAAAATTATAATGTTTTACAAAGGGATGGCAGATTTCAATATTGTCCCCCTATAGTCTACTCCTATAAAGAAGAGTTACTACCTAAAGAAGTTGTTTTGAATATGTGGAACCTAGATCCTAACAAAAAAACTGTATATATCCAATTAGGAGAAGGATTATATGAAGATGTAAATAGTCTAATTTATAAGGTTATAGAAGTTTTAAAGAAAAATAAAGACTTGCAAATAGTATTAGGAGAATCAATTATAGCTCATAAAAGATATCATGTGGATCCTAATATATTTATCATTAGGGATTATCCAAATTCCATTTATTTTAATGCTTTTGATTTCGCTATCATTACCGGATCCTACAACACTTTTCATGAGGCAATATATTTTGGAGTTCCAACCATCCTGTTTCCCACCAGGATGACGGGAACTGACGATCAAATTGCTAGGGCTAAAATTGCTGAAGAACTGGGAACTGGTTTTGTATTTACAGATTTTGATCCAAAAAAATTGAAAAACTCAGTTTCTAAAATATTGAATCCCAATATTAATCAAAGTATGAGAAATAATGCAAAAAATGTTTTTGAAAATGGCGCTCATCTCGCTGCAAAATATATTATGGAGTCAATTTAATCAATAGTTATAGGTAAAATTAGAAAGAGGAGCAATAGGTATGAAAATTCTAGTAGTTGGCGCACATCCAGATGATATTGAACCTCAAATGGGAGGTACAATAGCCAAACTAACTAAAAATGGAGATGAAGTTTTAATTCTACAATTTACTGATACGGGGGGAGAATTAAATAATATAAGAATTCACGAATCTATTGATGCTGCTGAGATACTGGGAGCTAAAATTAAACATCTACATTATGATCAAAACAATTTTAGTTTTAAACGGGAAGCTATACAGAGTTTAGACAAAATTGTTGAAGAATATAAACCCGATGAGATATATACATGTTGGGAATATGACTCCCATCAAGATCATCAAATTGTTTCCAAAATAGTCTTAGCTTCATCAAGAAAAAATAATGCTAATGTTTATTTCTTTGAGCCTGCTATACCAGGTGGGATTACCCCCTATGGTTTTAATAGCAATTATTTTGTAGATATAACTGATACTATAGAAATAAAAACCAAAAGTATAATGGCTCATAAATCCCAAGTTGAAAAGTTTGGTAAAGGATGGTTAGACGCAATTTATGGAAGGGCAAGTTTAAGAGGATTTCAAATAAATACTAAATATGCTGAAGCATTTCAAATTGTAAAGATGATAGATAGAATTAGATAATTAATTTGGGTTATCTATCACAACCACTTCATATTGAATATATTATATTACATAAGAAATATATCTAATAAATTTCTAATAATTGAGGTGGTTGTAAATGATATCCTTTAGGGAAATAATCAATAGAGAAGAAAAAGTATCCATTATCGGATTGGGGTATGTTGGAATTTCCTTGGCTGTAAGTTTTGCCCAAAAAGTCGATGTAATAGGTTTTGATATAGATGTTAATAAAATTAATAATTATAAAAATGGTATAGGTTTAACAAAAGAATTTGACGATGATGTACTAAGAAATACTACCGTATTTTTTACCTCAGATGAAAATAAATTAAGAGATGCTAAATTTCATATAATAGCTGTGCCAACACCTATCTATCCAAACAAATTGCCTAATTTACAATATGTTATAGAAGCAAGTAAAACTCTGGGAAGAAATCTATCCAAGGATTCCATTGTAGTATATGAATCTACAGTATATCCAGGAGTTACTCAAGAAATATGTGTACCAATCTTAGAAAAAGAATCGGGTCTAAAATGTGGTTCTGATTTTAAAGTTGGATATTCACCAGAAAGAATAAATCCAGGTGATCATATTCATAAATTAGAAAACATAGTTAAAATTGTTTCTGGTATGGACAGTGAAACTTTGGATATTATAGATAAAGTCTATAATTTAATCATAAAAGCTGGAACCTATAGAGTTGAAAATATTAGAATTGCAGAAGCAGCAAAGGTAATCGAAAACACGCAACGGGACATTAATATTGCTCTAATTAATGAAATATGTATAATACTTCATAAACTTGATATAGACACAAAATCCGTCCTTGAAGCAATTTCTACTAAATGGAATTCCCTCAATTTCACACCTGGATTAGTAGGTGGACATTGCATTGGTGTAGATACTTACTTTTTAACATATATTGCTAAGGAGTTGGGATACAGTCCTAACCTAATTCTTTCTGGAAGAAAAGTAAACGATTATATGAGTCAATACGTAGTAGAAAATACTATTGAAAAACTAATGGAATCTAACAAATCAATAAAAGGTGCAAATGTAGCTATCCTTGGCTTTTCATTTAAGGAAAACTGTTCAGATATTAGAAATACAAAAGTTATGGATATTATAAATGAATTGAAAAAATATAATATTAATGTAAAGGTAGTAGACCCTATTGTAAACCCAGATGAAGTAATAAATAAATATGGAATAAAACTTTCTAATGAAAAAGAAATTTGCAATGTTGATGCCATAATTTTCGCTGTAGCTCATGAAGATTTCTCTAAGTACTCATTAAATAATATTAAATCCATGTATAATCCAGATAAAAAGCCAATAATAATTGATATTAAAGGTATCTTTGACAAAAATCAAGCAGAATTATTAGGATATAATTATTGGAGGCTATGATTTATTGATAGACTAAATAGAATTAAAACTGTAGACGATTATTTATTTATAATCACCTACAGTTTTTTATTATATATTCACAAATGATGTAAAATCCTTAACATTCTTCTCTGCTATGGTGCTAAATTTTAAGAGATCTTCATCTTTAATCTTCCAAGTATGTTTGTCTAAAGAACCATGTCTTATATACACATGGTGATATTTATTAGTTGAATATATTTTAAAACCATTTTTAACACAATCTTTTGAAAACTGAGTATCTACTCCACAAGGTATATTAGCAAATCTTACTTTATTAAAAACCTTTCTTTTTATTAAAAGCGTAGAGCCACCCATATGTTTAACATATTTATTCTCTTTCTCTGGAGTGCAAATTGCCAAGGTCTTAGATTTTTCAAAATATACAAAGTAAGCTCCTCTACCAACTACATCAGCATCAACAATATCAAATGCTTTAATTAAATCGGAGAGATGTTTTGGACCATAATAATCATCATCATCAAACTTAGCAATAAAATCATATTTAGAATGTGCTACTCCAAAATTTAAGCACTTCCCTAGGGTGATTTTTTCATCTAATTGAAATATCTTTACATTTTCATATTGTTTTGTTATCTCTAGCCATTCATCGATATTCATATCATTATTATTTAATACTATTATCATTTCCTTCTTTTCAAAGTCCTGTCTTTCGTAGTTTTCAAATATATTTTTCATGCAATTTTGCCGCATTGTAACCATTATTATAGATACACCAAAATTATCACTAGAATCTATAATTCTATAATTGTTTTTAAAGATTTTCATCAATTTTCCCTTGCTTTTAAAAATAAACTCATCTAAGGATTTATTTACGGGATTTTTAACCAAGATTCTCCCTCCATACAATTTAATTTTTCAAATATCTATAATGATTACAAAAGGAAAACATTACAAATTTGATAAGGATATTTTCGTGTTTTTGCCTGTTACAAACCTATTTGCCTTTTTAAACCCTTTTTCGTTATTAATTATAGAACCTTCTCCTACAATAGAATTTTCTATAGGAACGTCTACCCCAGATATAACGCAGTCATCAAATATTATAGAGTTTTCTATAATAGATTTGTCTATATTTACGCCTTTTCCAATAGATGTATATGGACCTATATAGGAATATTTAATAATGGAACTTTCTCCAACTACTATGGGCCCTCTAATTACGCTATTATATATAACTGCACCTTCCTCAAGATGAACTTTACCAGAAATTTGAGAGTTTACCAATTCCCCTTTTATATCATTATGAATAAAAGATAATCTATTTATATTTTCCTCTACTACATCTTTAGGGCTTCCAACATCCCTCCAATACCCTTCTAATATTTCATAATCTATATCATATCCATTCTGTAAAAGCCACTTTATAGCATCAGTTATCTCGTATTCACCATAACTAGAAATTTTAATTTCCCTAAGGGCTTTAAAAATATTTTTATCAAAAGCATATACACCTGTAATTGCCCAGTTGCTAAAAGCTCTTTTTGGTTTTTCCTCTAAACTTATTATCTTATCATTTCCTATATAAGCTACACCATATCTTTCAGGATTATCTACTGCTTTTAATAAAATTTTACAATTTGTCTTACTGGTAATAAAATCTACAATAAACTTTTTTAAACTAGTATCAAAGGAATTATCTCCAAGAACCATTACAAATTTTTCATTACCTACAAATTTTTCAGCAAATAAAAGGCCATGGCCAATACCCTGAGGATTTTCTTGAATTATATATTGAAAATCATGATTAAAATACCTACCTAATGTACTTTGAAATATGGATTTATTATTTTCATTTACAACTATTCCAATTTCATTTATTCCTGAATTCAAAAGTAATTCTATAGTATAAACTAGTAGTGGTTTATTAGCTAATGGAAGTAGTTGTTTTGGTGTTGTATAAGTAATAGGCTGTAATCTTTCCCCTTTTCCGCCGCACAATATTATTCCCTTCAATTTAATACCCCCTATTAAACCTTAGTTATTTTTATACTTAATGTTTATAGCAAGGGATCTTCATATATTCCAAATTAAGCTCTAGAACTTTTCCTGATCTAATATAAATATATTTTATTTAAGACAAAAGGTTACAAAAACATCAAATTCATGTAGCAACTATTATTTAAAAACATAATCATAATATAGAAATATAAAATAAATTTATGATACCATCCATAAGATAAAAATAAATATGTTAGAACCTTAAAAATAGTTCTAAACATATTATAAAAGGGGGATTATATATGAAAAAATCTTATAATAAATATGTTGAAGATTATATGAAAAAAAGAGTGAAACAATCTAAAATAATAAGTAATAGAGATACATCTATAATAACTTGTACTAATTTACCCTATAGCCTAAACAATATTATAGAAAATTTCATACGGCAAGACTACGAAAAAAAGGAACTTATCATAATAATAAATAATAATAAAATTGATGAAAAAGAATGGAAAGAAAAAGCATCCAAATATGAAAATATGAGAGTATTTAAATTAGATGAAAACATAAGCCTAGGAAAATGTCTAAACTTTGGAGTGAATAAGGCCAAATATGGCATTATTGCAAAGTTTGATGATGATGATTATTATGGTCCTAAATATTTATCGGATTCCATAAAATATTTTAACAATATCGGAGCTAAAGTTGTAGGAAAAGGCACTACTTTAGTTTATTTAGTTGAAAATAAAATCCTGACCATAAGAAATCCAGGGCAGGAAAATAAATATACAAAGTTTGTTAATGGTTCAACTTTAGTATTTAAAAAAGAAATCTTTAATAAAGTCCGCTTTCGTGATTTAAACGTTACTGAAGATGTATATTTCTGCAGCGATTGCCTCAAAGTGGGCATCAAAATATATTCATCTAATAAATATCATCATATTTATTTTAGACATCCTTTTAAAGAAAATCATACATGGAAAATAAAAGACAAAGAATTTTTAAATTCATATTGTAATACACATGTGCTTAAAAAACATTTAAACAGTATAGATGATGTTAGGCAATTTGCTGATATTTAAAGGCTTAAATTCAAAAGCTAGGATTTCTCCTAGCTTTTTTAAATATTTAAAGTCCTAATTTTATTTTAAGTTTTTCTAACATATCCTTTGTCATAGCATCTAAGTTATATTTAGGATTCCAACCCCATTCTTTTCTTGCAGCCGAATCATCTAGAGAATTTGGCCATGAATTTGCTATTGCTTGTCTTACTGGATCTACATCATAATCTAATTCAAATTCTGGAATAAGTTTCTTTATTGAAGCAGCTATTTCTTCAGGTTCAAAGCTCATTGCAGTAACATTAAATGCATTTCTATGGATAAGCTTTGAAGGATCTGCTTCTAATAATTGAGTTATAGCATTTAGAGCATCTGGCATATACATCATATCCATCTTTGTTCCTTTATCGATAAAGCTGGTATATTTTTTATTTTTTAATGCCTCGTAGTAGATATGTACTGCATAGTCAGTAGTTCCACCACCTGGTAAAGTTTCATAGGATATTAACCCTGGAAAACGTACACCCCTTGTATCTACTCCGAATTTTTGGCAATAATAGTCACATAATAATTCTCCTGCAACTTTTGTTACTCCATACATGGTATTTGGTCTTTGAATAGTATCCTGTGGCGTATTATCTTTTGGAGTTGAGGATCCAAAGGCTGCTATAGAACTAGGTGTAAATACAGCACAATTTTCTTCTCTTGCGACCTCCAAAACATTATATAAACCATTCATATTTACATTCCATGCATGTTGAGGATTTTGTTCACCAACAGCAGATAATATTGCAGCAAGATTAATAATAGTATCTATTTTGTGTTTCTTTACCACTTCAGATAATCCTTTACCGTCAGTAACATTAACAACTTCAAAAACTCCTGATTCCATTAAAGCTTCATGACCTTCTTTAACCCTCCTACTACTTGCTATTACATTGTCATTTCCATATATTTTCCTTAAACCCATAGTAAGTTCAGAGCCAATTTGCCCCAATGCACCAGTAACTAAAATTTTTCTCATTAAAAACACCTCCAACAATATTAGAATAAATATATCGACATAATTATATCATATTTATCATATAAAGTCATATATTTCATTTAATAAAATCATATATTTCATTTAATAAAAACATATTCCCATTCCTTTCGGCCCTAAATGGCACCCAATAACAGGACCTACTTCGTCAATAGAAATTACTGCTTTTGGAAATCTATCCTTTAAACCTTTCATCATCTTTAAAGCTTCTTCTTCATTAAGAACATGGCATACACTTATTTTCTTAACTTCTTCATAAACTTTATCAATTATACCCTTAACTGCTTTATTTTTTCCACGTACCCTTTCTAGAAGTTTTAATTCCCCTTCTTTTAGTTCAATAATAGGTTTTATATTTAATACAGAACCAATAGCAGCTTCTATACTTGTTAACCTACCGCCTCTTCTTAAGTATTCTAATGTATCAACAGTAAAATATATATTCATACTACTTTTTTTTCTTTCAATATAATTTACTATTTCTTTTCTATCCTTCCCTTCCTCTACCATACTTAAGGCATCTGCTACTAAAAACCTTAAGTTTGAGGCAGCCTGTAGGGAATCAATAATAGTAATCCTTTCATCCTCTAACATATTTTTAGCTAAAACACCACTATTGTAAGTCCCGCTTAATTTAGAAGATAAAAGTATGGCTATTATTTCATCATATCCTTCACTAAATGCTTTCTCAAATTCAGCTATAAAATCTCCCACTGCTGGTTGAGATGTAGTAGGAAATAACTTCGAGCTGCTCAGCTCATTAAAAAATTCATCAAATTCTCCAGGAAATCCTTCTTTTTTTGTTATTTCATTAAAAGTATAATTTAGTGGCACTATGGATATCCTATTTTCCCTTGCATATTCTTTTGTGATATAACTGGTGCTATCAGTTATTATTTTTATTTTTTTCATAGACTCACCTCCCTTATATAATAATTTTGCTGTACTAATTAGTACAGCAAAATTATTATTTCATATTTTAAATTATTTTACAACTATATTATATATCTTTCCCATGACAAATATTTCTTTTACAATTTGTTTTCCTTCTAAATACTTCATAATACTCTCGTTTCCTCTAGCCTTTTCTCTAACCATATCTTGAGTATCATCTATATTTACAATAATTTTCCCTCTAACTTTTCCATTTACTTGCACAGGCATTTCAATTACTTCGTCCTGAGTTTTATCTTCTTCATATTGAGGCCATGTTTGTTCATGTAGCACACCGCCAAGGTTAGTAGTTTCCCATAGTTCTTCAGTTATATGAGGTGCTACTGGGTTTAATAAGACTAAGTATGTTCTTAAATCTGCCTTTGTTATTTTACCAACATCGTTAAATTTATTTAATAATGTCATTAAAGCTGCTATAGCTGTATTAAATTTTAAAGTTTCGTAATCTTCGGATACTTTTTTAATGGTTTTATGAATGCTGGTTTCCAATTCTTTGGAATAATCTTCTCCATCAATAAGAATCTCTTGTAGTTTCCAAACCCTTTCTAAGAACCTTCTACAGCCTTTCAAACCATTTTCTGACCATGGCACAGATTTTTCAAAATCTCCAATAAACATTTCATAGGTTCTTAATGTATCTGCCCCATATTCATTTACAATATCATCTGGGTTAATTACATTGCCCCTAGATTTTGACATTTTTTCATTGTTTCCGCCAAGTATCATACCATGAGATGTTCTCTTGCTATAAGGCTCTTTACAAGATACTACCCCTATATCATATAGGAATTTATGCCAGAATCTTGAATAAAGTAAATGTAATGTTGTATGTTCCATCCCACCATTATACCAATCTACTGGCATCCAATAGTCCAATTCTTCTTTAGAGGCTATTGCATTATCATTATGAGGATCTATATATCTTAAGAAATACCAAGAAGATCCTGCCCATTGAGGCATTGTATCAGTTTCTCTTTTGGCTTTGCCTCCACATTTTGGGCAAGTAGTCTCTACCCAATCAGTCATATTAGATAAAGGCGATTCTCCCGTATCCGTAGGTTCATAATTTTCAACTTCTGGCAGCATAACTGGTAATTCATCTTCTGGTACTGGAACCCAGCCGCATTTTTCACAATGAACCAATGGTATAGGTTCACCCCAATATCTTTGACGTGAAAACACCCAGTCTCTTAATTTATAGTTAACCTTTTTGTGTCCCAATCCTTTTTCTTGTAGCCAATCACTTATCTTTTTTTGTGCCTCTTTTACTTCTAAACCATTGATAATACCCGAATTAACCAAAATACCCGACCCTGTATCTGTATAAGCTTTCTTATCTACATTTCCACCTTTTACAACTTCTACTATGGGTAGATTAAACTTCTTAGCAAATTCCCAGTCCCTGCTATCGTGAGCTGGCACCGCCATAATTGCACCTGTTCCATAACTCATCAACACATAATCAGATATCCATATTGGTATTTCCTTTTGTGTAACTGGATTAATTGCTTTAAGTCCTTTAATCTCAACTCCTGTTTTTTCTTTTGATAATTCAGTCCTTTCAAAATCAGATTTCTTACTTGTATATTCTTGATATTTTTCTATTTCATCCATGTTTTCAATATTGTCCCTATATTTTTCAATCAATGGATGTTCAGCAGCAATAACCATATAAGTAGCCCCGTATAAAGTATCTGGTCGGGTAGTAAATACCCTTAATATATCTTCTTTTCCACTTAATTTAAAATCTACTTCCATACCTTCAGAACGACCAATCCAATTGGTTTGTTGAATCTTTACTCTATCTATATAATCAACTGTATCTAAATCGTCTATTAGCCTATCAGCATATTCAGTGATCTTTAGCATCCATTGATTTTTAGTCTTTCTTATTACTTCTCCTCCACATCTTTCGCAACGGCCAGCTACTACTTCTTCATTTGCAAGGCCTATTTTACAAGATGGGCACCAATTTATAGGCATTTCGTGTTTATAAGCCAATCCCTTTTCAAACATCTTAATAAATATCCACTGAGTCCATTTATAGTAGCTAGGATCCGTTGTATTTATTTCTTTTGACCAGTCGAAGGAAAAACCTATAGACTTTAATTGTTTCTTAAACATTGCAACATTTTTCTTTGTAACTTCCTTAGGATGAACCTTGTTCTTTATAGCAAAGTTCTCTGTAGGCAATCCAAAAGCATCCCATCCAATAGGGAAAAGAACATTATAGCCTTGAAATCTTCTTTTTCTAGAAACTATATCTAAAGCAGTATATGGCCTTGGATGACCTACATGTAGCCCTTTCCCAGAAGGATAAGGAAATTCGATTAAAGCATAAAATTTAGGCTTAGTTTTATCTTTACTAGTTTTAAACACCTTGTTTTCTTCCCAAATATCTTGCCATTTCTTTTCAATTTCATTTGGTCTATATTCTCTCATCTTTTTACCTCCTTAAATTCTCTACAAATAAAAAAACCCTTCGTCAAAAATAGAGACGAAAGGTTTATTCCGCGGTACCACCCTAATTGATAGTATTACTATCCTCTTAAAACCATAACGGCGTTTTACCGGCTAAAGTTACTTTACTTCACCTTAGCTACTCAGAGACGAGTTCAACTTCAATCAATACTGTCTCTCACCCTACGACAGTTCTCTGTGATTGCTTTACTGCTTACTACTTCTCTTCTTCGTTTTATATCATTTTGATGTATTATAGCAAATATATTATCTAAAATCAAGGTGTTTTTAAAATTCTGCTGATTTAACTGTTCTTGGGAAAGGTATGACGTCTCTAATATTTGTCATTCCTGTGATGTACATGATTGCCCTTTCAAATCCTAATCCAAAACCAGCATGTTTGGTTCCACCATATTTTCTTAATTCTAGATACCACCAATAATCTTTTTTATCCATTCCCATCTCTTGAATTCTTCTTTCCAAAACATCCAATCTTTCTTCCCTTTGACTTCCACCTATTATTTCTCCAACTCCTGGTACGAGTAAATCCATAGCTGCTACAGTCTTTCCATCATCGTTTAGTCTCATATAGAAAGCTTTTATTTCCTTAGGATAATCTATGACGAATACAGGGCCTTTAAATACTTTTTCTGAAATATATCTTTCATGTTCTGTTTGTAAATCTATACCCCATTCTACAGGGTAGTTAAATTCTTCTCCTGATTTTTTAAGTATATCTATAGCTTCAGTATATGTTATGCATCCAAAATCTGAGTTAACTATGTTCTCTAGTCTTTCAGTAAGTCCCTTGTCAATAAACGAATTGAAGAACTCCATTTCTTCTGGTGCATTTTCCATTACATAGTTTATAATATACTTCATCATATCCTCTGCTAATTTTCTATTATCCTTTAAATCAGCGAAAGCAATCTCTGGTTCTATCATCCAAAATTCTGCCGCATGTCTTGCAGTATTTGAATTTTCTGCTCTAAAAGTAGGACCAAAAGTGTATACATTTTTAAAGGCTAGGGCATAAGCTTCTGCTTCTAGCTGTCCACTTACGGTTAAGTTGGTTTCTTTTCCAAAGAAGTCTTTGGTATAATCCACTTTGTTTTCATCATCTAAGGGCATATTAGTTAAATCAAGGTTAGTTACTTTAAACATTTCTCCAGCACCTTCAGCATCGCTGCCTGTTATAATTGGTGTATGAACGTATACAAAACCTCTCTCTTGAAAAAATTTATGAGCTGCATAAGCAGTTAAAGATCTCACCCTAAAAACGGCATTAAAAGTATTGCTTCTTGGTCTTAAATGGGCAATGCTCCTTAAATACTCAAATGAATGTCTTTTCTTTTGCAAAGGATAATCATTATCTGAATAGCCTTCTACCACTACTTCTCCTGCTTGCATTTCAAAAGGCTGTTTAGCCCCTGGAGTCGATACTAATACTCCTTTTACAGCTATTGCACTGCTAATAGGTAATTTCTCTACCTCTTTAAAATTATCTAATCCCTCATTAACTACCACTTGTAAATTGCTAAAAAATGTACCATCGTTTATTTCTATAAAGCCAAACTTTTTTGATGTTCTTGAGGTTCTAATCCAACCTTCAACTTCTATTTCTTTGTTTAGAAATTTTTCTGGTTCTCTAAATATTTCCTTAATATTTACTTTCATATATATTCTCCTTTCCATTTATAATCAAATAAAAAAACCCCTCATCCCGAAAGGGACGAAAGGTTCGCGGTACCACCCTAATTGCTAAAAATAGCCACTTAAAATACACAATCATGTATATCACAAATAACGATGTGAATCCGTCTAAGCCTACTCTCTAAAATGATTTCGATTAGAAACTCAAGGATGTTCTTCAATATAAATTTCGTATTGGGTTCCCACTTAATCCCAACTCCCTTAGACTACCTCTTATATTTACTCTTCCTATCACAGTTTATATGAACTTTATAATATTATAATTAGATTAATCATTTTTGTCAAATCGTTTTGATAAATTTTCCTTAATTATTTTTTCATACCCATTATCTGTAGGCTCATAATACTTAACATCTTTAAATTCATCGGGTAGATATTGTTGTTTTACATAGGAATTCTTATAAGAATGGGGATATTTATAACCCTTACCATGACCTAAGTTATTAGCTCCTTTATAGGATGCATCTTTTAAATGATTAGGTACTTTTCCCATTTTCTTATTTCTAACATCATCTAAAGCCTTATTAATTCCCAAATAAGAAGCATTACTTTTCGGAGCACATGCCACATAAACTGCCGCTTGGGCCAATATTATCCTGCCCTCAGGCATTCCTATTGCATTTACCGCATTAAAGGCGGATACTGCAATAGTTAAAGCTTCTGGATCGGCATTGCCTACATCTTCCGAGGCACAGATGATTATCCTCCTTGCAATAAACTTAGGGTCTTCTCCAGCATTTATCATCTTGGCTAACCAATATAAAGCAGCATCTGGATCTGAGCCTCTCATACTCTTTATAAAGGCAGAAATAGTATCGTAATGCTCATCTCCACCCTTATCATATTTAGCAGATTTAACTAATAAACATTCCTTTATAGTATCCAAGTCTATATTTATTATACCTTTATCATCCTTAGGTGTTGAAAGAACAGCTATTTCTAAAGAATTCAAGGCTAACCTTCCATCACCATCAGAAATAGTTACTAGATAATCCATGGCTTCACTGCTAATCTCTACCATATAATTGCCTAATCCTTTTTCCTTATTCGCTAGACCATTCACTATTATTTTATGAATATCTTCTTCCGTTAAAGATTTTAAAGGAATAACCATCATCCTTGAAAGAAGGGCTTTGTTTACTTCAAAATATGGGTTTTCTGTAGTAGCACCTATTAAAATTATAATTCCTCTTTCTACAAAAGGAAGTAGTGCATCTTGTTGAGATTTATTAAATCTATGGATTTCATCAATAAATAAAATAGTTCTTTTATTATAAAGCTTTAAACCTTCTTCAGCTTTGTTGATTACTTCCCTTATATCCTTTACTCCTGAGGTAACTGCGGACAATTTTTCAAAATTCTTATTAGTTGAATTTGCAATTATCATAGCTAAAGTCGTCTTCCCTGTACCTGGAGGACCATAAAATATCATAGAATTTATCCTATCCGCTTTTATAGCTCTATTTAAAAATTTTCCTTCCCCTAAGATATGACTTTGACCAACAAATTCAGATATTGTATTTGGTCTCATCCTATCAGCTAGAGGGGCATTTTGTTTCAATTGATTTTCCATATTTAAAGTAAATAAATCCATTTTATCACCTATTTGTTTTAGTATTATAGATAATATTATATTAGATAAGTGGTTTAGTCAACTTTTCATATCTTTCTCTACGTATTCCGATGTCATAGCTCTTAGTATTCCCCCATAGTTTAGTTTAAACCTAATAGTATCTCCAACTTTATAATCTATTTTGCTATCAGTTCCGTCTAATATGAGATGGTCGCTACTTCCACCTAATATAGATATATCCTCATCTATTGGCAATATAGTATCAAATTCAATATCCTGTTTGCCAATAGCACATATCATCCTCTTTCTAATACCATAATCTACAAAAGTAGGGGTTCCCCCAAAAGCATCTCTTCCTATTTCACCAGTAGGTATAGAAGGTTTTTCTTTTATTTCAACAATTTCAGCTATTAGTTGGAAAGCATCATCGTAGGTATCTTCTATTCTCTCGCCATAGGCAGTTTCTACACCTAAAACTAAGGATTCGCCTAATCTTAACCTATTTATCCCTCCTATATTGTTATCTTCTAACAATAGATGAAGGCTGCTGGAATTTCCCCCCGAAATTATTTCTAATTTCACATGGTATCTTTCTTCTATATTTCCTGCAATTTCTGTAAGCCTACCTAAATTTTCTTCATCAGGTATTACCCCTCCATAGCAAGTTAAGTTGGTACCTATTCCCAATAAATTCACACCTTCTAACTTTAAGACTTCTTCTATGGATGAGTATAGATCCCTTTCATAATAATATCCTTCTCGTAAATCTCCTAAATCCACCATAAGTATAATCTGATGAACTTTTCCTTTTTCTAAAGCCTTTTCTGATAAGGCTTTAATAGTTTCTATTTCTGAATTAAGAGATATATCTGCATATTCTACTACCTTTTCTGCTTCAGATATCATAGGCAGCCTAATCATCATTTTGGGTATATTAAAATTCCTTAGCTTCATAAGATTTTCAATCCTCGAATCAGCAAGAAAGCTCACTCCCCCATCTACATAAGCTCTTGCAATTTTAGGATGTCCACAAAATACCTTTGTAACTCCCGCTACCTGTATATGATTTTTTTTACATAAACTCACTACTACTTCTACATTATGTTTAATCTTATCTAAATTTATTTCCAATTTAGGATATCCCATACCTAATCCCCCTTATATGCTTTCTCTTTTATTAATTTTAATATGATATTCTACATATTCTTTCTAATTCCTTCTTCCTATGGCAAATAACCACACCATCTTACAAATTAAAATATTGTTTTTTACTATAATATTTATAAAAATGCATCTCCAAAAGTTAAATTTATTGTCTGGCTTTTGAGATGCATTTTAAATTTAAATTTTTCGCCTAAAGTATTAGCAGTAACTATAGCTGCATATACATCTTCTGGTGTTACTTCAAATATGACAACACCCCCGTCCCTCTGTCA
>DHBY01000047.1:15360-38795 GCA_002398845.1 Firmicutes bacterium UBA4916
CGTCCCTCTGTCAAGTTTATTCTATATCTAAACTGTCCTTCAATAATTTTAATGCTTCTTCTGGGTATTTTTTTGCCATTACTCCTAAGGAAGCCATTATATAATAGTTATCTATAAGTATTTTTGCTTCCTTTGTTGGTAGAAGCTCATTACCTTTATTGTTTAGGGCTATTTCCCTAAGTATTTCAACCCTATGAGGTAATCTAGTTAAAGCTCCGCCAGTTCCTATTATGGTTTTTACTTTTGTCAAATCCTTTCCTTCTGCTAAAGTCTTCTTGCCACTAGGTCCATACAGATATCTTAAGCGACCAGCATGTCTTTTTACAGCAGTTATTACTCCATGCCAAGTCAATTTTTCTACAAAACTTTTCTCTAATTCTGATTTAGGTATTGGTCTATAGTTAGAAATCATAGTTTCAAGTTCATCAATAGATATTTTTAATTCCTTTAATAATTCTTCTTTACCTACCATATCTACTATATTATGCATATTTACATATACGCCTAGATCTCCTTCTACTGTCCTTTTAGCTAATGGCTCAGGATTTATAAGGATTCTACTTATCTCTTCACTACCTTCTGTTACTGAATGGACATCTGTAGTAGCCCCCCCTACGTCTATAGTAAGCAAATCACCAATATCACCATATAGGATTTGAGACGCTTCCATGACTGCACCAGGAGTTGGCATAATAGGTCCTGTTACCATATCTCTAACCTTTTGCATCCCTGGCCCATGGATAATATGTTTTTCAAATACATCTTGAATAATCTTTCTAGTAGGTTCAATATTCAGTTCATCAATTTTAGGGTAAACATTTTCTACTATATATAGTTCAGACTTTTTACCCATAAATAATTCTTTAACCTCTTCTTGGTTTTCAATATTTCCCGCATAGATGACAGGAATATTTAAATCCATATTGGCAATTAGCTCTGAATTGTATAGAGCTGTATCTCTTTCTCCATAATCAACGCCGCCAGCAATAAGAATAATATTTGGATTAATTTCCCTAACCTTTTTTAAATCTGAATTTCTAAGCTTTCCCGCAGTGATATATTTTATATTAGCTCCTGCCCCTAGTGCTGCCTCTTTAGCAGCCTTAACTGTCATATCATATACAAGTCCATGGATGGTCATTCTCAAGCCTCCTGCAGCGCTGCTAGTGGCTATAAGTTCATTATATTCTATATCATCTACCCTTAAACAATTGGCTAAATTAGAAATAGCACCTTTAAGACCAATATTAACATCTCCTTCATCTACTGAAGTCGGAGATTGCCCTTGCCCAATAAAACTTGGGCGAGGGTTTAAATTGAAAGCATTTACTACTGTAGTAGTACTACCTATTTCTGCTACTAATAAATCAATTTTCATTTTTTATCTCTCTTCTTTTCTTTACTAAAAATGTAGCTACCTGATCCCCGTTAGAGCCTCTTCCAAAGCCTGCATCCATACCACTTTCTATAGCTAATTCATTGGATACTTGTGTACCTCCTGCTACAAGGATAATCTTATCTCTTATACCTTTTTCTATACATAATTCATGTAATTTTTTCATGTTTTTATAGTGAATATCATCATGACTAATTATGGTTGAGGCAAGTATTGCATCTGCATTGATTTCAATTGCTGCATCTACCAGCTTTTCTATAGAAACAGATGTACCTAAGTAGTGACATTCAATTCCAAACCTTTCTATGCCTCCATGTTTAATATCGATAATCTCTCTTAATCCTACTGAATGTTCATCTTCACCTACAGTAGCAGCCACAACTTTCATTGGGTCATCCTCAATGACTTTTCTAATTTCATCTTCTGTCAATATTTCTGGTTTTGGTGGTATAACTAATTTATCTATATCTATGGTAAACCCAACTCTGCCTTTTAACTCTATCCTAGTGCCTTCTGCTTCTTGCATTACTTCTCTGTGGATTACCTCAACATCTTCTAATCCCAATTTTTTACCTATTTCTAAAGCTGCAAATTCAGCAACTCTTTCTTCTGCAGGTAAGAACAATGTCATTAAGACTATTCCATCTCCTAGCCATTCCATTTCTGGCTTTATTTTAGATGTATTTCGTAAATCCTTTGTTTCTTCTAATCTTAGATAAACATTATCGTTTTCATCTAATTCATCTATATATATAATTTTATCATGATCCTCAAAAGTACAACCACCAATTAACTTAGATGGATCATTTATCAAAGTTTCATCATATTGAGCTATATTATTATAACCAAAATGAGCTGTTACAGGAGCCATATAATCAGGTTCTCTTTCATAAACAGTGCCTGCCCCTATGCCTCCATCAATCTTTCTTGCTATTCCATCACCATTTCTTTCTGGATAATAGCCTGAATCCACAAAAAAACCTTTTTCTACTGCATTAAAATATCCTCCTACTTCTAATATCTCTTCCATAAATAGCACAGCTCTTTCCTTTAGTTCCCTAACCTTATCAGCTAATTCTCCCTCATCTCTTCTAATTTGGACCATTTCATTTAGACCATCCATACCTGCAAAAGCCTGTTTTGCAGTATCTACTGCTTCTATATTGTAAATATGCCATGGTACATTTCTACCTTCATCCGGAGTTATGGTTGATTGAATATCTGCTCTTGTCAATTGAGATATAAGTAAATTTAATACATGGGTTACCGTTGCTTCTCTAGTAGATGATTCCATGTATTTTGTATTCATTTGGGCTCTCATCTTATATTCATAAAACAATTCTCTAAGAGCTACTGCATAAGGTAAGTCTAAACGCATACAAGGAGCTGGTGGCGCAGTTGGTGGTACTGTAGACAAGCATATATTTTCTTTTTTCATGCCTACTTTCACAGAAAACATTGAATTTACGGCGTGTTGAACCATTAATTCAGGCATTACCTTCCAAGCTTCTCTAGCTGTAGCATTAGCATTATGAGCTCCATCTATCTGTGCTATATCTGCCCAAGCCATAATTTTTTTTGCACTAGCTGCATCTACGAAGGACCTAACCATATTGATATTTCTATATAGTACATTATATTGTGGATCTTGATGAGCTCCATTTACCCCTTCTTCTGCAAACATCACTGCAATTTCTGGTCCAGCCACACCGGATACATAGGAATGATAATTAATAGGCCTACCTACTTCGTCTTCTATTATATCCAAAGCTTTTCTCTGAGCTCTAACTTGTTTCCTTGTAATAGGTATCCCACCGATTCCTTGAGGAGTACCTTCTATTAAGCCATCATAGTGACTTTGACCAGCTGTTCTAATAACCATGATATGGTCTGCCCCATGCCAAGCAGCCATTCTCATACGTCTAATATCATCTTCAAATCTGCCTGATGCAATTTCCGTGGTAATAATTGCCTTAGGTTGGGGATCTATATTGTTAAAATATTTTGCTGCTGGCAGAGGTTGACTATTTTCTAGGGGATTTGATGTATCATAGTAATGGAATTTGCCAATCTGCCTTTTCTTTCCAACACCTTCTCTCCATGTCCAACCTCTTCTTCTTGGTTTATATTTGTCTAAATCCTTTAATATATATTCAATATCTAATTTTTCATTTGGTTTCAATTCCATTATTTTTCACCTCCCTCGAAAATATCAATTGCCTCATCCCATAAGTCTCCTTCTACTAGCTTTAAACCAGTTTCCCTTATTTCCATATTCTTTTCCCCTGCTAATCTATATACAATATGTCCTGCACCTTTTCCTATTAAACCTCTGTCAATAGCCCCATCAACTATCGCACTAGCTTCTAAACTAGAAAATCCCATTCTAAGTAACACTGATCTTTCAATAGATGGAGTAGTGTTTTTTTCCGCTAAATCAACTAAAGGGTCTACTATTTTTTCTGCCAATTCCCAAAATCTATTTTCTAATTCCTCTTCGCTTAAATTAGCTAGATGTTTTCTTCTCTCTTTAAAATCATCTTCTCTCTTCATTGCTTTACCTCCTAATATTCCACACCAAATTCATCTAATATCATTTTAACAAATTTCTCATTAGATTTAGTATCTGCAACTAAAAATTCCAAATCTTCCTTAGTTACTTTATCTACATTGCTATTTTGAATACAGTTTCTAATATAAGATCTTCTAGTTCTATTTAAATCAATTTCTTCAATTTTAATATAAGATGGATCTTTTGGTAATATAATATTTTTTCCTGGAACTTCTTCAGATGGATCTCCTATTAATATTTCAATTCCATTTTCCTTTGCAAAGGTTAGTTGAGGTAATATATGTTTACCAGCTCCTGTATATTCAGTTTCCTGTACAACAACGATTTGGTCTCTATCTAATTCTTGAGCTAATTTAAATGCAGCTGTCAATGAAGTATTTCCTGCAGGGCCTCTCTCCATTCCCTCTAATTGGGCTAATGTTTCCGTCATATAAAACACAGGACCTTGATTTACAGTAACATATCTATCAATATATCTTAATGGTCTAGCAGCAGATCTTGGAACATCAGATCTATCAGGCCAAGTTGCAAAAGGAATTCCAAAGCCAGTATGGCCTGTAGTAAAGGATTTTTTATTAAACTGAGTATCACTAGCCATATGAAGACCATGTAGGCTAACGCTGGCACCTACTACTTGAGTATCTGTGGCTCCAGCTTTTATAAGTCCTCTTGCCGTTCCAGTTAAGTTTCCTCCTCCTGCATTAGTTATTACAACAACATCTGGGTCTTTCCCTTCCCTTTCTCTAAACTCCATAGATATTTCATATCCAAGGGTTTCAACTCCTGCTATACCAAAAGGCGTATATAGGGAAGCATTAAAATATCCTGTTTCTTCTAATAGAACTAAAAAGGTATAAAACAGTTCTGGCCCAACAGTAAGTTGAACAACTTCTGCACCATAAGCTTCGCATTTTCTTGCTTTTTCAATTATTTCTGGTTGACCTATACCCTTGGAATCATAACACTCTTGTACTATTATACATTTCAAACCTCTCATGGCAGCTTGACTAGCAACAGCAGCACCATAGTTACCACTAGTAGCAGCGATAACGCCTTTGTAACCTAATCTTTTTGCATGATAACAGCTGGTAGCAGCCCTTCTTGCTTTAAAACTTCCCGAAGGATTTGAGGCTTCATCCTTGATAAATATCCTTGCGCCTTTCCCAGCTGGTGCAAATTTTCTTGCAAGCTTAGTTAAATTTCGTAATTCCAGTACTGGTGTATTTCCTACTCCAGTTTCTTTTTGAATGTCTTCAATTTCTTGAAGGCTATATCCAGTTTCTCTCATCATTCTTTCATAGTCAAAAGCAATGTTTCCCGATTCAAAAATATCGTAATCGATACCAATAGCTTTCTTCATTATTTCTCCTTTTCTTGCCATTACAGCCTCAAAGCTTATATCCTTAACCATTTTATTCACCATCCTCCTCGATTAAACCCCTCACCTGTTTACCAATATATAAAATTTCAGGAACACATTTGCCAAAATTATGTTTATAGTATGGATTTACTTCTATAAGGGTTCCTTCTACTTTTCTTCCTATATAAGTTTCAACTACTACTTTATCACCAATATTGGCCTTATCATTTAATAAAAATCCTTTATCCCAAACTTCAAGGGGAACATTTTGAGTATCTTCTGGTAAATTAGGAGCCCTCTCTCCTTTTTCTAGTACAATATTATGAATTCTTACCCAATCACCTTTTTTAGCATCCATTTATATTCCTTCCTTTCTAATTTTTTTATAAGGCAGCCAAAGGCCGCCCTAAAATTATCCAATCATCAATCGATTAAATCTCTCATATCCCCCATTATAGCCCTTGGTACTGGTAAATCTATCATTGTTTTAAGCCCTGGACTTGCATTTATAACCTGAGGTATCATGTTAACACACATAGCTATAGTTCCAATGCCTCCAGGTACCTCTGGTTTAATAGACATATTAATATTTGGCGTTCCCTTAATAGTAATATAATCTCCAGTAGTTCCTCCTTCTAATTGTGGCTCTACTTGTTGTGGATGCAGCATTTCAATTTTCATTTCTCCATCTACATATCCAAAGCCTTTCATATTACAACCTGCTACATCTCCAGCTTGAACCTCTGCATAAGGGGCTTTTCTATATACATTAGATACTATAGGCTCTCTACTTAGTTTTATTTCATCACTTAATTTCCATCCTAATGCGTCAGCAATCATATTAATAGATTCAGGAAACCCAACATGACCGGCTAAATCATCATTAGCCACTTTTTTATTAAATTCTTTCACTGTTAATCCAACACCTTGTCCATTCATTACTGCTGGTCCAAAAGGTGAAAGATTGTTAATTCTTTCTGCTTTTATGCTATCCACATCAATACATGCACCAGTTAATATAACTACTAACAAATCCATTATCAACCCCGGGTTTATGCCAGTGCCCAATACTGTAACCCCATTTTCTTTAGCAATCCTATCCATTTCCTTAGAAAGTTCTGGTTCCTGTACCTTCGGATAAGTCATTTCCTCTGCAGTTGAAATTACGTTTATTTTGTTTTCCAAACAATGCTTAATCTTGTCAAAAGTATCCTTCGTAAAAGAGTCCGTAGCTATTAAAACGATATCAGCAGCTCCTTTGGTTATTACTTTATCATAAGAGCCAATTATAATATCTTCCCTATCCCCTTTTTCCACATTTAAAAACTCATACATACTCTTGCCAATTTTCTGACCTCTACCTACTACTCCTACTATTTTGACACCTTTCTTATTAAGAAGCATTTCTGCCATGCCCTTTCCCATTGCTCCTATGCCCCAAAGAATTACCTTTACCTTTTCTCTTTCCATAACAGCACCTCCGTAATTTTTCTATATAATTAAATATGCAATTCCCTTGCCAACATTGTTTTAACTAAAAACTTCATTATTATATCCATTTTTAGAGCTATATCTGATAATTTTAAACAATTTGTAAAAATAAGGGCAAAATAATTTGCATATCAGTGCAAACTATTTTGCCCTAAAATCATATTTCTTTATTTTATGTTGTAAGGTCTGCCTTTTTATCCCTAACTTTTTTGCAGCTTTGGATATATTAAAATGGTTCTCTTCTAAAGTCCTACGGATAAGATCTTTTTCTATTTCTTCTAGATATTCTGGTAAAGGTTTTTTCATATTTAAAGCACTAAAACCAAACAAATCTTTGTCTATAAATATATTAGAACAAGATGCAAAATCCTCTCTTTGTAAATATTCTCTATTGTTAGGCGCATAGTTCATAGCAGATTCTATAGAATTTTCTAATTCTCTAACATTTCCAGGCCAAGAATACTGGTAGAAATACTGTATAACATCTTCTTCTATGCCTAAAATATTTTTATCAAGTAAAAAATTATACTTATTTATAAAATGATTACATAGAACTTGAATATCTCCCTTTCTTTCCCTCAATGGCGGAATATTTATATAGATTACATTTAATCTATAGTACAAATCCTTTCTTAGAGTTCCATTTTTGACAGATTCTAAAGGTTTTTCATTGGTGGTAGCTATTATTTTCACATCTATTGGTATATCTTTTGTCCCTCCAATTCGCCGTATATATCCTTCTTGAAGCACCCTTAATAGTTTTGCCTGTAATTCCCAAGACATAGAGTTAATTTCATCTAATAATAATGTTCCTCCATCGGCTTGTTCAAATATTCCTTCTCTTTCAATAGCTCCTGTAAAGCCTCCCTTATCTGTACCAAATAATATTCCTTCCAATAAAGGCTCAGGAATAGCAGCACAGTTTTGAGCAATAAAAGGTCCATTCTTTCTAATTCCCTCATAGTGGATACTTTGAGCAAATAACTCTTTACCAGTTCCAGTTTCACCATATAATAATACTGTTGAAGGTGAATTACCTGCCCTTTTACCTATTTCAATGGCTTTAATCATATTTTTATCTTTCCCGATTATATCGCTAAAAGTATAGCTTTTTATCTTATTTCTAGGCGTATAATCACCATAATTGTTTCCTTTTAATTCATGCTGCAGATCCATTAACTGATCAGATAATTTTTTTAAATAAGTAATATCTTTTGCTATTTCCAAGGCACCAATAATCTCTTCCTCAAAAAATAAAGGTATTGTTGAATTAACCGTAGTAATTTTCTGTCCTTTATAATTTATATAGGTTTGAGTTTTATCTATTATAGGTTTTTTAGTATTCAAAACTTTTATTAGAGTTGAAGTATCTTTATTTAAACTTGGAAATATATCTAATAAATCTTTTTGTAAAACTTGTTCTGCCTTTAGTCCTTCTAACTGAGCCATTACCTTGTTATACAATATAGTTTTTCTATTTTCATCAATCACATGAATTCCAATATCCGTATACTGCAAAACGTTTTGCAGTACTATTTCCTTTATATGTTTTTTCTCCATAAAATCATCCTTTTTATACTATATAGTACTTATAGGTATCTTTATCGTAAAGGTTGTGCCTAAATTAGGTTTAGATTTAATTGAAATGCTTCCATTAAATATAGAAATCACATGCTTAACAATGGCTAGTCCTAAGCCAGTTCCCCCTATCTGTCTAGACCTTGATTTATCAACTCTATAAAATCTTTCAAATATTCTATCCTGCTCTTCTTCGGCCATGCCTACACCGTTGTCTAATATTTTTATTACCAAGTTTCCTTTTTCACCTTTGGCCCAAACTTTTACATATCCTCCTTCAGGAGTATATTTAATCCCATTATCAATTAAGTTTATTAACATTTGCTTAAAATAGTTATAATTTCCTTGTACTATAGGTGGTATTTCAACTATTTCTTTTATTAAACTAATGCCTTTATCTTCTGCACTTTTATCTAATATTTCAAATACTTCATCTACTACTTCCTCAATATAGATAAGTTCGGAAGTTGTCCCTAATTCTTTATTTTCTACTTCTGACAGTAGGAGTAAATCATCTATTAATGCATTTAATCTATTCACTTCAATATCCATAATATTCAAAAACTTCAAAGCAAGGCTTTTATCCTCTATTGCACCATTCTCTAAAGTTTCAATAAACCCTTTTAAAGATGTCATAGGTGTCTTTAATTCATGAGAGACATTTGCAACAAAATCTTCCCTAACCCTTTCTAATCTTTTAATTTTTGTTATGTCCTGAATAATAAATACAGTTCCCAATCTTCCTTGAGTATATTTATGAAAAGTAATTGGGTTAGCATAAATGTTTACTACCCTATCAATAGGTCCTTGAGTTTCTATTTCTATTTTATTTGAATCTCCCTTTTCTATTAATTCTAAAAATATATCCCTTAGTTCTTCATCTTTAATCACTTGACTTAAATGTTTACCCATTATTTCTTTTTCTTTTAGGCCTAATATTTGTTCGGCAAAAGGATTAATTAATATAGTATTTAAGCTATTATCAAAAGCAATGACCCCATCTCCTATGCTTGTAAGAGTAGCTTTTAACTTCGTATTGGCCTCTTGCAATTCTTTAATAGTGCTTTGTAATTTCCTGCTCATAAAATTAAAATTCTGGGCTAAGTATTCTAAATCCTTGTCATCATAAAATATCAATTTTTCATCATAAACACCATTTATTATATTCTGAGTAGCTTTGGTCAATTCCCTATAAGGCTCAATTGCATACTCCATATATCTGATACCTATTATTAATGCTAAGATTAATGATACTGCTAGGGATATAGATATATTTTTTCTATATTGCTTATCTATGCCCTTTAAATCCTTATTAAAGATAGATATGGTCAATTCTTTAACATAATGTTCACCATCAAATGGTATCTTTTTTGAAAAAATTAATTTTTCCTGATCTTTGGTTTCCAAATTATCTTCAGTTTGAGTTATTACTCTACCATCAAATAAAGTTAAATCTATTTTCCCACCAACTAATTCCGAGTAAATATCTATAATCTCTTTTAGTTCATCATCAGTCCATTCGTTTCTAGACTCAAGTAATTCCACAAGAAATAATCCTGTAGAATCAATTTTTTCTTCTACCTTTTTAAAATATTCTGCTTTCTCTAAGCTTAAAAATATAAGACTTGTAGCTAAGCTAGTGGATATTACCAATATAAAAAATGTTATCCATATCTTTTTTTTCATAAATCACCTCATACCTATCCTATAGCCTACGCCTCGTACTGTCTCAATATATTGGGGATTTCTATCATCTTCTTCTATCTTTTTCCTTAAATTCCTTACATGAACATCCACCGTCCTAGTTTCGCCATAAAAATCGTATCCCCAAACCATATCTAATAATGTATTTCTTGATAAAACCTTGCCCTTATTTTCAGCTAGAATCCTTAGCAATTCAAATTCTTTTAAAGTTAAATCTACTAACTCTCCATCTTTCCATACTTCGTGTCTTTCTAAATTAATTTCCAAATTGCCTATAGATATTATTCCCCTGTCTAGGGTTTTTGTATTTTCATTGCTGCGTCTTAGAACAGCATTAACCCTCGCCAGTAATTCTTTAATACTAAAAGGCTTTGTAATATAATCGTCTGCTCCAATATTTAAGCCCAATACCTTGTCAGATTCACTACTCTTTGCAGTTAACATGATAACTTTAATATTAGGATTGTTTTCTTTTATAGTTTTGCATACTTCTATTCCATCTATTTTTGGCAGCATTAAATCAAGTATTATTAAATCAAACTTTTCACTCAAAGCCATCTCTATAGCTTCTTTCCCATCATAAGCCTCCTTTACTTCATAACCATTACTTTTCAGGTTATACTTTACTAGCTCAACAATATTATACTCATCATCAACTACTAGTATTTTTACAGCCATATTAATCCCCCATATCCATAACTATGCTAATAGCAGCAACCATCCTATTTTTTGTTCCTTTTTCCTTTCTATAAGAATAAAGCTTATCTTCATTACAATATGTACAAGTTTCAGACAGTGTAATATTATCCTGAGGTACACCCTTTTCCTTGACTTGTAGATAATTCATTTTCCATAAATCTAAATAAACACTATCGTTCCTGTATTGCAGTATATCTTTAAATCTACTATATCTTGAATTAAATTGTTCTCCTAAATCCATGCTCACTTCATAACAACAAGGACCTATTGATGGGCCAATGCCAACTAATATATCTTTTGCCTTTGAATTATAGGTATCCATCATTAAGTCAACCATTTTACCACTTATATTATTATAAGTGCCTCGCCATCCGCCGTGAGCTAATCCAACTATTTTTTTCTCTTTGTCTAAAAAGTAAATAGGCACACAATCTGCATGATAAGTAGTTAAAATAATATTTGGTATATTGGTTATCAAACCATCTTTTTCTAGTTTTGATATTTCTTTTAAGCTCCCCACTTTTTCATCAATTATAATAATATCTGTACCATGGACTTGTTTTAAATTTACTATATTTGTCTTTGGTAAATTAAAGATATTGGATATTTTATCGTGAATATTATCATTGCTCCAACCTATTCTTGAGGTAAATAGATGTTTGATAAAATTTATATCATTGAAAGCCTCCATTTGATAATACATAGTTCCATCTTTATAATTTTCAATAATCCCCATTTAATCACCCTACCCAAACTATATTATTTTTCATTTAAAAGCTTTTTCAATTCCTCCATGAAGGTATTTATGTCCTTAAATTGCCTATATACTGAGGCAAATCTCACATAAGATACTTCATCAATGTCTTTAAGTCTATTCATTATCATCTCTCCAATATATTGGCTAGTTACTTCTTTTTCCATTGAATTATATAATGCTTTTTCAATTTCATCTACGGTTTCTTCTATAGTGCTTAAAGGCACAGGTCTTTTTTCACAAGCTTTCAATATCCCATTTAAAATCTTATTTCTATCATAAGGTTCTCTATTTCCCCCTTTTTTTACGATTATTAAAGGTATTTCTTCTATTTTCTCATAAGTTGTAAATCTTTTTGAACATTTGATACATTCTCTTCTTCTTCTAATAGCTTGTCCTTCATCAGTGGGTCTTGAATCTACCACCTTTGTTTCATAGTAATCACAAAATGGGCATTTCATATTTTCACCTCTTATTCTATCTTTATCTTGATTATAATATATAGTTTTTCAATTGTCTAATAGCTACTGTTCTTCAATATTAATGTCCACTAATATTGCATCTGTACCAATTCTCACTATATTCTTCCACTGTACTATTAGATCATTATTTTTGCCAAAGATACCCAGTATCTTGCCTGGGCCTGGAATAACCACAGCTACAACCTTTCCATTTTCTAAATCTATTTCAAAATCATATATAAGGCCAATTTTGGCACCATCCCTTATGTTTATAACTTCCTTTTCTCTCATTTCTGATAACTTAACCATTACCCTACCCCTTTCTATGTCCTTTTTACTATATATATTTGAGTACTTGCATTAAATATACCTTTTATTTGGTTGGGTAATGGTCCTTATTAAATTAATTTTCTCATTTGCCTTAGAGCATTTTTTTCTAATCTTGATACTTGAGCTTGAGAAATTCCTATTTCTTCAGCTACCTCCATTTGTGTCTTTCCTTCATAAAATCTTAAGTTTAGGATAAGCTTTTCTCTTTTGTTTAATTTACTTATGGCTTCTCTTAGTGCAATTTCTTGAAGCCACACCTCATCTTCAGACTTTTCATCCTTTACTTGATCCATTACAAATATTGCGTCCCCACTATCATGATATATGGGTTCAAATAAAGATATAGGCTCTTGAATTGCATCTAGGGCAAAAACTACTTCTTCTTTTGGTAGGTTCAATTCTTTGGCAATTTCTGTAATAGTTGGTTCTTTTAAGTTTTTATTAACTAATGCATCCCTAGCCTGTAAGGCTTTATAGGCTACATCTCTTAGGGATCGACTTACTCTTATAGAGTTATTGTCCCTTAGGTATCTCCTAATTTCCCCAATAATCATAGGCACAGCATAAGTAGAAAACCTCACATTTTGGCTTAAGTCAAAATTATCTATTGCTTTTATCAAACCTATACATCCTACTTGAAATAAATCATCAACATTTTCCCCTCTTCTATTAAACCTTTGAATAATGCTTAGTACCAATCTTAAATTTCCTTGTATAAACTCCTCTCTCGCTTCCATATCCCCTGCTTTAATTTTTATAAATAGTCTTTGCATTTCTTCATTTGTGAGTACAGGCAATTTTGAAGTATTCACCCCACAAATCTCAACTTTATTTGTGTGCACCTATTTCATTCCTTTCGCATGTTTTGCCCCTTTTCATATAAAATTATTACCCCATTTCCTTTTTTTATTCAATATTCATTTGTCACATATATCCATTTTTTAAAGCAAATATATACTCCCTTCAAACTATTAAATACAAATTTCATACTATAAATACTTGAATTTTTTTGTAAATAAAAAATAAGGCAAGGAAACTACTCCTCACCTTATTTAACTTTCCCCAATTTTAATAAATATAATAAGAAAATAATGCCTATTACATTAATCTAACCATTTCTTTCTTCAATCTCTTTATTATTCTCTTTTCTAATCTAGAAATATAGGATTGAGATATGCCTAACATATCCGCTACCTCTTTTTGTGTTTTTTCTTTACCATTTTTAAGCCCAAAACGTAATTCTACAATTGTCTTTTCTCTTCCTGAGAGTTTATCTATTGCTTGGTTTAATAATTCTTTGTCTACTTCTTCTTCTAAAAATTTAAATATAACATCACCATCTGTTCCCAATATATCTGATAATAGCAATTCATTTCCATCCCAATCAACATTTAAGGGTTCATCAAAAGATACCTCAGATTTTATTTTGCTATTACGCCGCAAATACATAAGTATTTCATTTTCAATACACTTAGACGCATAGGTGGCTAATTTAATATTTTTATCTGGATTAAAAGTATTTACCGCCTTGATTAAACCAATAGTACCTATGGATATTAAATCTTCAATACATATGCCTGTGTTTTCAAACTTCCTTGCTATATAAACTACTAATCGTAAATTTCTCTCTATTAGTATACTTTTAATACTTTCATCATACTTTAACCTTTTCAAAAAATACGATTCTTCTTCAGGCTTTAATGGCGGTGGGAGCACTTCTCCACTGCCTATATAATAAATACTATCTAATAATTTTAACCTTCTTAATATTTTGTAAAAAAACAATTTAATCTTTATACTTACTTCCTTCAAACCCTCTCCCCCTATCCTAATATTTCAGGATGTAATAATCCATTATATTGTTCATCCGCTGCTAACTTATCATTGTAAATAGCAACTATTATGTCTTCTGTTAGTTTTTTTGTTTCGTTATCTAGGTAAACCTCAATACTATCTGGTTTGAATCCTACTAATATTCCATTTTCACTTCCTATAGATTTAAAAGGTATTAGCCTAAGCCTTATATCGTCTCCGATCTCATCCATGACATTCGCCATAAAATTTAAATCTAGTTCTTTTTTATTTAAATACATATTTCTTATTATTTCTGGCAATATGCACTCTAATGCACTATACTCTGCAATTATTACTGGCCTTTGAGATATGGGTTCCTTTAATGAGTTTCCAGTGTCTATTAGAGCAGTTAATTTTGCTTCTTTTTCATTCAAACCAATAGTTATATTTGTTAAAAATTTTTCTTTATTTATTTTGATTTGATAAAACTTTAGAATATATCTTATAAGTAAAATAGCAACCCCTATACCTACAATTAAAAACTTAACTAACTCATCAAAATCCTTAAAGGAAAATTCAGTTAAATTAAAATTGTTATTTAAAATATAGAATATGCCAATAATTGCACCAGCAAAACCAAAGGCCACCATATAAAAAGCAGATAATTGCTTAAAAAATTGATGTAGTTTTTCTGGATTAAAAGCTAATATAATCATAAGTATAGAAACTGAAAATTTAATGATAAATTTGCCCATAAATTGTAATGACGGGAAAAAAGCTACTAGTGTGTAAGTAGATCCTACTAGCGATGCAATAAATAGTCTTAATTTACTAGTTTTAGTTCTTGTAATCTTCTTAGTAACATATAATATAATAAAATTAATTATTATATTTTCTATTAACAGGTATTCGGCATATACATACAATAGAATACCTCCTTCTTTATAAAATGCTTATACTAAAAGCTTATTCAATAACATTAACCTTTATGTCTATTATATATGACTTGCCAGTAAAAATTTGTCGTTATTTAATGATAAAAAAAACGTATCTCAATTTTGAGAAACGTTTTTTGACATTAGTTTATAATATTTTCAATCAATCTCTTTTTCTTAAAAAAGTAGGAATATCTAAATCATCTAGATTAAATTGGCCAGTAGCAGCACTCTCATCATTTATTTTAAAATCTTTAGGTTGTGTTTTCTCCATTCTCATTGATCTATCAGTATCAAATCCTGTCGCAATAACAGTTATTTTTATTTCATCTTTTAAAGTTTCATCTATTCCAGCACCAAATATTATATTTGCATCTTGATCAACAGCTTGTCTAATCAAATCAGCCGCTTCATTAACTTCAAATAATCCTAAATCCCCGCCGCCGGTAATATTCAATAATACTGCTTTAGCTCCATCAATGGAAGTTTCTAATAGTGGACTTTTTATGGCTTGCTTTGCAGCATCTACAGCTCGGTTTTCACCAGAAGCTTTGCCAATTCCCATATGGGCAATACCTCGATTATACATAATGGTTTTTACATCAGCAAAGTCTAAATTTATTAGATTAGGAACTGCAATTAAATCTGAAATTCCTTGAATGCCTTGTTTAAGTACCTCATCTGCCATGGCAAAAGCTTCAACCATAGTAGTTTTCTTTTCTGCTACCTGAAGCAGTCGGTCATTTGGTATAGTTACCAGAGTATCAACTTTAGTCTTTAACTCTTCAATACCTTTTTCTGCATGAACCTGTCTTCTTCTACCTTCAAATGTAAAGGGCTTAGTAACAACTCCAACTGTAAGTATTCCTAATTCCTTTGCTACCTCAGCAACGATAGGGGCAGCTCCAGTGCCAGTGCCACCACCCATCCCAGCTGTTATAAATATCATATCTGCACCCTTTAAAGTCTCAGTAATCTCATTTCTATTCTCTTCAGCTGCTTTCATACCAATTTCAGGATTTGCGCCAGCTCCTAATCCCTTAGTAAGCTTTTCGCCTATTTGTAATTTTTGTTCGGCTCGTGATGAAAATAAAGCTTGTCTATCTGTATTAAAAGCAATAAACTCAATACCCCTAACGCCACAATCAACCATTCTATTTACAGCATTGTTCCCTCCACCGCCAACTCCAACAACTTTTATTTTTGCAAACTCTTCAACATCAACATCAAAATCAAACAAAGCTTTAACCCCCTTTTCAATTAGTTACAAAACTATTAATCTAAAATATCTCGATCTCAAAATCTATTATAAAAATTAATATTGAATTAATTATATATTACCTATATGTCCATATTAAAAAACTACCCGTTATCTTTGGATTTTTTCCTATATAAAAGAATTCTTCTAATGCTTGCAAAGTTTTCAAATAGCCTTCCCCCAAAGGTAAAAATAGCTGCATAATATAAGGGTACACCAAGTCTATCTCCAATATAAGCTAGGAAAGCTGCAAGAATAGCGTTGCCAAAGAATCCAGATATAAAAATACTTGTATCAAATTTGTTTTCTAGATTTGCTTTTATCCCACCAAAAACAGAGTCTAGACATGCAAGAATAGCTACTGAAATATATAAAGAATAAGCTGTGTTGTACGTATATGGCAGCATAAGGCCAATTGCCATACCCGTTAGTATACCTATTAAAGCAAAAAACATATTAATCACCTTCTTTTATTGGTTTAGCATATTTATAATTAAACCTTCTATTATATGCAGGAATTACAATATTATCTTTTACAGTTGTTTCGATATTTATTTGGTCCACATTTTTCAATGCATAAGCGTAGGTATTAGGTGCATTTATGGCTGCATTTAGAAGCTTGGGGTCCCCTATAGCGCTAATAGAAAATGGTGCTGCTAGACTTTTGCCATTTACTCTAATAATAGGACCACCACATTTTATTTCTGATGTGGATAAGACTCGCTGTCCATTAACACTTATAGCTTCTGCACCTGCTCCCCTTAGGTCATTTATAATTCTTAAAACATCTATATCATGTACTACATCCAGATCATTTTCTTCACCAAAAGCCCCTTCGGCCATATTGTCCTGCATCTTAATGACAATACCAGAACCTTCAACTTTTTGAAATCCTGCAACAGTCTTATTTTTCTCAAGTTCTGAATGTAATACATCTAGTACATTCTCATCACCATTTGTAATACTTTCCAATAGTTTTAATTGTTCTTCTTTATCAGCTATCATCTTATTTAAATCTTCTATTTCCTTTTCTAAAGAGTTAATGTCATTTTTAGTGATTTGAATTGATCTTAAGGTAACTGGTGCAAAGCTAGGGATGTTTTGTTTAAATTGGCCAGCCATAAAAATACCTAACACAACAGAGAAAATTAATATGGTATAATTAGGTTTATTTGTATTGTTCATATAAATCCCCCATATCTTAATTAGCTTCACCCTCAACTGGTTTCGCATATATAAATTCTTTTAATTTCCTGTATTTTGGTATCTTTACGTTTTTTTCTTGAGTCAAGTGGACATTATAATCATAGTATTCTAATGTCCAAACAATTCCTCTTTTAATAGCTAAAGCTGACTCTAATGTGCTAGGATCTCCTATGGCTTTAATGACTATAGGTGGGCCTATAGAAACTCCATTTACTTCAATATGATTCCCTGCTCTTTCTATTTCTGTAAAAGCAGTATATCTTTGATCATTTATTGAAATAGCTTCCGCTTCAGCAGCATTTAAAACGCTAACAGTCTGAAGTATTAAATCTAAATCATCAACAATATTATACTCTGCGCCAACTTGCACATCAGCAGGTGGTTCTTGAATTTCCATTGTAATTCCAGGTCCTTCTAAATCTACATAACCAGCTAACATTCTGTATTTTTCTAAGTCTTTGTATAGATTTTCTGCATAAACATTGTTGTCAGCCTCTCCCTTCTCATACTGCTTTATCTTGTTTTCTGCTTCATCTAATGCTTTAACTGCTGCATCTCTAGTTTCCTGCGTTTTTTTTAGTTCTAAAGCCAATTGTTGGGCTCTTTGAGTAGGAAGTATACCCTCTCCAACAGATTTATTTACAGTCTTAAATTGTATAGCTAATATAATACCTAAAAATAAAGAAACTATTGTCATCGACAATCGGGCCTTTGATTTTTTCATCTAATTCCCCCTATTTATTATCTATTACTATAATTGGATTATCACCTTTATTAAACAATATTTGTCTAACATCAAGGTCCTTCTTTTCTATATCCTTTAATATTTTTGATAAGAAGCTTAATTTATATTTTACATTATCCAAGGGTCCAAAGGCAACCTTAATATCATTATTTAATTGAACCTTTGTATTATTATTATCGGAAAAGTTAATATATTTCATTAGCTGTAAAAGCTTTGCTTGTTCACTAAAAACAATAAAATCCCTAATATCATTCCCTTCCAACTTATCAAACAAGTTTTCACCAGCCTCTAAATCCACAAGTTCTAATCCAAATATTTGTGGCAATTGGGTTTCTCCTTTTTTTCCTTCTATAGACAAAATGTACCCATCATCATCTATATAAACAAATGAACCTATATATGGTACTATTGCTATTTCTTTTCTTTCTTCCACTTCGATAATCATAGTACTTGGCAATTTTCTCTTGATTTTTACATTCTTTATATAAGGCAGCCTATTCAAACTTTCTTCCCCTAATTTTTTACTAACTCTAAAAATATTTTCTCCTTTTATAAATGTAGAAGTATTAACAATCTTTTCATAACTCATCTTCTTGTTTCCCGAAACTTCAATACTTTTCACATCAAAAAATTTGGTTTTAAATGCAAATAGATAAAGTAGTGTTATTATCATAACAAATAAAACAAAATTTAAGATTCTTTTTCTTTTTCTCATCCTTCTCTTAGAATCCTTGTTATTTCTTTTCATTCATATGCACCACCTATCTGCTTGTCCCAATCTATAAAAGCAGCAAAAGCTGCCATTATTCTATCATCTTAATATCAGCACCTAATTCTTTTAATATAATATGAAAATCTTCATAACCTCTATTGATATGATATACATTTTCTATCTCTGTAGTACCTTTTGCTGCCAGCCCTGCTAATACAAGGCAAGCTCCCCCTCTTAAGTCCTTAGCAATAGTCTTTGCTCCAGTTAATTCTTTTACACCCTTCACAACGGCCACTTTGCCAAAAACCTTAATATTAGCTCCCATTCTTATTAATTCTTCAGCGTGTTTAAATCTATTTTCAAACACGGTTTCTGATATAATACTTGTTCCATTTGCTATACTCAATAAAGCCATAATTTGTGCCTGCATATCAGTTGGAAATCCTGGATATGGTAAAGTTTGAATCATTTCAATAGAATTTATTTTTTTAGGCCCTATTATTTTTAATGAATTGCTGTCATTATATATTAAGCACCCAGCTTCTCTTAACTTTGCACTAATTGCCTGTAGATGATCTATAATAATATTTTTTAAAACAACTTCCCCCTCAGTAATTGCAGAAGCAGCCATAAAAGTTCCTGCAACTATTCTATCTGGCATTGTATTATGAGTAACGTCTTTTAGTTTATCTACTCCTTCAACTATCACAATAGAGGTTCCTGCCCCATTAATCTTTGCGCCAGCCTTATTTAAATAGATTTGCAAATCAATTATTTCAGGTTCCCTTGCTGCATTTCTAATTATGGTTGTTCCCTTAGCTTTTACAGCTGCTAGCATGATATTCTCTGTTGCTCCAACACTTGGGTAGTCAAGCTGTATTTCGCATCCCTTCAATCCTTTTGTTTTACAATAGAGAAATCCATGGGCCTCTTCTATCTCAGCACCCATCTCCCTTAAAGCTTTAAGATGCATATCGATAGGTCTTGGTCCAATTTCGCACCCACCTGGATAGCTAATTATAACTTCACCACATCTAGAAAGCATAGCCCCCATAAGTATTATTGAGGACCTCATTTCCCTAACTAATTCATCTGGAATCTTAATACTATTTAAAGGTTTTGAGTCAATCCACATCATCTTATCTATTCGCTTTACATTACAGCCAAGGGATAGAAGTATTTTTTCCATAACCTCTACATCTTTAAGATTTGGTACATTAAAAATTGTACTCTCATTATTTCCAATAACAGTAGCAGCTAATATAGGTAAAACTGCATTTTTTGCACCAGTTATATTAACCTCACCATTAAGTTTATTACAACCATTAACAATTATTTTCCCCATTATCGCACCTCCAAGATATGCCAATGCTTACGTATATTATTATATTATGCATATTCATTGAAAGTGTGATAGAAATAATTATTTTGTTAATTCATCAACAATATTAACTATTTTTTCTGCTGCATGTATCTCTCCTATTTTTTTACTTTTTTTAGACATCTCCATTAATTTGTCTTTATCTTTAATAATATTAGAAATAGCTTCATTTAAACTAGGGCCAGTTAAATCCTTCTCTAAAATTAAATAGCTTGCTCCTTTTCTCTCAAAAGCTCTAGCATTATATTCTTGATGGTTTTCAGCAGTATAAGCTTTTGGTATTAAGATACTAGGAACTCCAACGGCTGATACTTCTGCTAATGTAATTGCTCCTGCACTTGTTATGACCAAATCAGCAGTATTAAGCCCTTTTGGAATATCATAAAAATATGGCATCACGCTTATATTACTATTTAAATTCAATCTTTCTTCTTCTAATCTATTTATAAACTCATCATAAAACCTTTTACCTGTAACATGAATAATCTGTAAGTAAGAATTTGATATGTTTTTCTTAATAACATAGTACATAGCATCATTTAGCTTTTTTTGTCCGCCACTTCCTCCAAAAGAAAGGATAAATGGGATATTAGGATCGATATTTAAATCATGATAGGCTTTTCCTTTATCTACTTCTACTACACTTTTCCGTATTGGATTCCCAGTTACGATTACTTTATCTGGATATTTAAAATATTTCTTTGCTTCCTCAAAAGTAACAAGAACTTTATCCACATATCGAGAAAGTATTTTATTTGTAACCCCTGGAAACGCATTTTGTTCATGGATTACGGTAGGGATTTTTTTTCTGCTAGCCATATAAACTACTGGACCACAAACATATCCTCCCGTTCCAATAACCATATTTGGATTAAAATCTTTAATAATTTTTTTCGCATCATTAAGACCTAAGAATAATTCCTTTAAAGCAATAAATGATTCCTTATTAATCTTTCTTGGCATTCCCTTGACCCTGATGGTTTTAAATTCAAAACCTTCTTTAGGTACTAATTCACTTTCAAGACCTTTTTTTGTACCTACATATAATATTTCTGCATCTTTATGTTTATTTTTTATTTCCGCTGCTATGGCTAGAGCTGGATATATATGTCCTCCAGTTCCTCCTCCAGTTATTAGATATCGCATATTTTCAACTCCTATCTGTAGTTACATGTCTAGATATATTTAATAGAATTCCCACAGCTGACATATATATTATTAGTGAAGTACCACCGTAGCTTATAAAAGGTAAAGGTATCCCTGTAGGAGGTATCGATGAAGTTACAACTCCAATATGGATTAGAGTCTGAATTGTAATCAAAGATACAATTCCTGAAGCAAGTAAACATCCAAATAGATCATCTACATTTAAAGCAATCCTTATACCTCGCCAAATTAGCAATAGAAATAGTAAAACCACGGTAAAAGCTCCTAAAAAACCTAATTCCTCACCAATTATTGCAAATATAAAATCATTATATGGCTCAGGAATATAAAAGAATTTTTGTCTGCTCTTCCCCAAACCTAGACCAAATAACCCACCAGAACCTAATGCGTACAAGGATTGTACTGATTGCCAGCCTTCCTCAAGCTTATTTGCAAAAGGGTCTAAAAATCCAACAATTCTTCTCATTCTATATGCATTTTCTTCTCCTGTAACAGCCTTAACTAATCCTAAAGATGCTACGCCAATTAAAGCTATTAAATGAGGTATTTTCATCCCAGCTATAAAGTAAATACTCATAAGAGTAGCACCTAAGGTAACAGTTGTAGATAAATCTTTTTGTAAATATATCATTCCACAGGAAACACCTATGATTAATAATACAGGAATTAAACCCTTTTTTATATCTGCTACATCGTCTTTTCTTTTGGACAAAAACGAAGACAGAAATATTATTGAGCCTAGTTTAATAATATCCGATGGCATAAAGGTTGTAAAACCCAGATTAACCCATCTCCTTGCTCCTTTCGTACTGAAACCCAAAGGGGTAAATATTAACAAGCCACTTAATATAGCAATAGTAAATATAAACCTAGACATTTTGTTTAATCGTCTATAATCAAAATTCATAAAGAAAAGCATAGCAATAAGCCCCAAGCTTGCTGCAACTGTCTGCTTTTTTAAAAAATGGTAGCCATCATTAAATTTTTTTATACCTTCTGGCCAAGATGAACTAAATACCATTATTATACCTATAAATACAAGGAGTAAAGTTGCTAAAAGCAAAGTAAAATCGCAAGCCCTTTTTTTAGCTTGTTTAGCCATTTTATTCCTCCTTTAAACTATATACTACATGCTTAAAATCATTGCCTCGTTCTTCAAAGCTATTATACATATCCCAAGAAGCACAAGCAGGTGAAAGTAGTATAGTATCCCCTTTTTCTGCCAATTCATAGCTTTTCTTAACTGCTTCTTCCATATCTTTTACCATATACATATTTTTAAATCCATGTTTTAAGGCTGTATTCTTTATTTTTTCTTTAGTTTCTCCTAGTAATACTAGCGCTTTTACTTTATTATCAAAGGATTGAATAAAGTCATCAAATTCAGTCCCTTTATCCATGCCTCCAGCTATCAATATAATAGGATTTTTCATTGCTTCTATAGCTTTTATACTTGCATCTGAATTGGTGCCTTTAGAGTCGTTGAAAAATTGAATTCCTTTTATAGTATCCACATATTCAATCCTATGTTCAACTCCAGGAAAGGTTTTAAGTACATCTGATATTATATCTATATTTATCCCCATTATCCAGCCTATTGCTGTACTGGCTAAGGCATTTTCCAAATTGTGTTTTCCTAATATCTTTACCTCTTCAGCTTTAAGTACTTTTTGTACCTTAGTTCCATCATTTATTACGATATATCCATCTTCTATATATACGCCTTTGGATAATTTATTATCCACACTAAACCATATTAAATTAGACTTTATTTCATCTTTCATGTTTCTCAATAACGCATCATCATAATTTAATATAGTATATTGACTGCTGCTTTGATTTTTAAATATTTTTTTCTTAGCATCAATATAATTATCCATAGTCTTATGCCA
>DHBY01000069.1:0-9538 GCA_002398845.1 Firmicutes bacterium UBA4916
CCCATGTGACCTATTCTTATGACTTTATCTTTTAGAAAATCAAATGCTCCTGCAATCATTATATTATGTTCTTCTATCATGGAGTTATAGATATCTTTAAACAATACTCCTTCAGGGACTAACATAGTTGTGACCGTATTTGAATATCCATCTAAAGGATAAAGTTCTAAATTAGATTTTAGTATGGCAGCCCTCACAGCTTTTCCAATTTTTTTATGTCTTTCTACATAATCATTTTTATCTAAAATTCTATCTAATGCACAATTTAATCCATATATATCACTTATTGGTTGGGTATAAGGAAACCATTTTTTCTCATACCAATTCTTCCATATTGATAAATTGCAATAAAAAGAGGCAATTGGGGTATGCCTATTAAGCATGATTTCATAGGCTTTTTCACTTATGCTCAAAATAGTCAATCCCGGAGATGCAGATATGCATTTTTGACTTCCTCCTAATACTATATCCATTTGCCATTTATCTACCTCTACTTGCTCTCCTCCCATTGCAGATACTGAATCTACCACAGAAACTATTCCATATTCTTTAAGCAATGGACATATCCTATCTACAGGATTACTAATACCTGAAGGGGTTTCACAATGAACCACTGTAGCTAATTTAAAATCATGATCATTTTCTAGAAACTTTTTTAAGTTTTCTACATCAATAGCTCTTCTTCTATCTCCTTCAAAATAAACCACTTCTCCCCCATAAATTTTAACAAAATCTCCAAAACCTCTTCCAAATATACCATTCTCAATACAAAGAACTCTATCTCCAGGTTCTATAAGGGAGGCACAAGCTGCTTCTAAACCTAATATTCCTTCTCCGTTTAATATAAGTATATCTTCTTTAGTATTTAATATCTTCTTAAGTTTGTTACAAGTTTCCCTATAGAACTCAAAAAAATTTACATCTAAATCTGGATTAGTTATATTTTTTGCCATAGCCTTTCTGACATCCTCATGAACCTGTGTTGGTCCCGGAGTCATTATAAATGGAATTTTCATATCTAAGTCCCTCCCACCATTGTACCCATACACATTTAAAGGTGTATGTATTTAATTTTATATTACCACTACAGTTTGTTTTTGTCAACAAGATACAATTAGAACAGAGGAACCGCAGACTGTGTTTTGGACTAATTGGCAGATACATCTATATTAACTATACCATATGAATAGAAGAATGAATTTATAGATTATTCAGCATTTTGATGATATAATGTTTTTGTACTAGATTTGAAAGGGTGATAAAAATGAAGACGAGGTATGATTTTTCAAATAAAAGTGTAAAGAGGGTGCACTTTTATTAACTCTCTAAAATGAAATTTGGAGGTTATTTATGTTAGATAACAGAGGTTTTGATCTATGGGCTAATGGATATGATAAAAGTGTTGAGTTGTGTGAAGAGGACAATGAATATCCATTTGCAGGATATAAAGATGTCTTAGGTACTATTTACAATATAATTCATAAAAAAGAAAAGATAAGAATATTGGATATTGGATTTGGTACAGGAATATTAACAAAGAAACTATATGATGATGGATATGAGATATATGGCATTGATTTTTCAGAAAGAATGATAGAAATAGCAAAAGAGAAAATGCCTTTGGCTAAATTAATCCAATATGACTTTTCTAAAGGATTACCAAAAGGAATGGGAAATATAGAGTTTGATTATATTATAAGTACTTATGCAATGCATCATCTAGAAGATAAAGATAAAATTAAGTTTATCAATAAATTGAATGAACGCCTCTCTAGGGATGGTGAAATTATTATTGGAGATATAGCCTTTGAAACAAGGGAGTTACTAGAGCAGTGTAAGATAAATACTGGTGAATGGGATGATGGGGAAGTCTATTTTGTATTTGATGAATTAAAAGAAATTTTCCCTAAAGGCAACATTATCTTTACACCGATATCTCATTGTGCGGGGGTTATTCAGATTAAAAAAATATATTAAAGGAATGGATAAGGTGGATAGATTAAGAATTCCTCTTTAAATTAGATTAGAAAATTGTATCCAATAAAATTGAAAAGGAGCATGTTTATGTATATGTATTTCATTGTATATGGATTGTAACAATCTATAAGAGGTCCTCCTTAAAGAATTGTTTTATGTTAGATTTTAAGAATATTTAAAGGGGGAATAAACTATGAAGAGAAGATTAACAGATAATCAATTGTTTAATTATCTAATAGATAAATCAAATGAAAAGTTTGAAGGATGGGATTTTTCATATATAGAAGGAACAGGAAGAATGCAAGAGTTCCCATTGACTTGGAATTACAGAAATAAAGTAATGATGGAAATGTACGGAATTTCTTCCTTACTTGATATGGGGACAGGTGGAGGAGAGTTTTTATCCACTTTAAGTCCACTACCTAAATATACCTGTGCTACAGAAGGATATGTATCTAATATATCTATTGCAAGAAGTAGGTTAGAACCTTTAGGTGTAAAAGTATATAAAGTTGAAGATGATGAAAAACTACCATTTGATGATAAGACCTTTGAACTTGTAATAAATAAACATGAATCCTATTCGCCTAAAGAAGTTAAAAGAATTTTAGAGAATAATGGTATATTTATTACACAGCAAGTTGGGGGACTAAATGATAAAGAAATAAATAATATTTTAGGAGCCCCAGAATTTGAGTTCAATGATTGGAATTTAGAAGAAGCCGTTGCTGAATTAGAAGAAGTAAATTTAAATGTATTTGAACAAAAAGAAGATTTAGTAAAAACAAGATTTTACGACATAGGAGCCATTGTATATTATTTGAAAGCAATACCATGGCAAGTACCAGATTTTACAATAGAAAAATATTTTGACAAATTGTTAGAAATGCATAATATGATTGAAAAACTAGGTTATATTGATTTTACGTGTCATAGATTTTTCATTATGGCTAATAAAGAATAGATTATATACTAAAAGCAGTAGGTCTTATCCCAATGACCTACTGTTTCCCCATTATATAAAAACATGAAGATTACTGCAAAGATGCTCATCCACTCATAATAATTTATAAATATAAATTTTAAGCTAATAAGTTTAATATACATTAGAAGTATACCAACTATCCAAGCTAATGTAAATATTTTATAGAAGAATAAATTGCAATTTCCTATAAGTTTATGTAATTGAAAATTCAGATTAATTAATGGTATAATTAGGTTAAGTCGATTTTACTAGGAGGTAAAAATGGGGAAAGAAGCATACACTATTTGGGTATTAGATGAGAAGACCAATCAAGAGTTAGAAAGGGTCAGAAAAGCTTTGGAAGTATTTAATATTGAATATAATCCTATTTATGGACATATCACATTGGCCAGTTTTATAGATGTTGACATAGATGAAATCCTTGAATATACAAAAAGGTTTGCAGAAGGGAAAAGAGCATTTGATATTAACTTTTTATCAATAGGGCTTTTGCCAAGTTATTGTCTAGCTTGTATAGCCTCTACTTCGGGGAAATTATTAAAATACTATGAAGAATATCATCAGCAATTTGATTCCTATTGTAATATATGGACAAAAGCTAGTAGTGAATTATGGCTGCCTCATGTGTCCCTATATTATAGTGAAACGGAAGATTTAGGTTCTATTATTGGTGAAATGTCAAAACGATTTGCCCAATTTAAAGGGAGAGTTGTCAGAATCGAACTGTCCGTTAGTGATGAGGATGGTTTTAATATAATATACTCTCATAGTCTAGAATGAAAGTATATTTAACAACTAATTATTAGAATTAAAAGAGGACTAATTATTTTTAGCCCTCTTTATGATTACATATAGTCTGATGTTTCAGAAGGCAGCCCTTTTTTCTTTAGTCTACCTTCTACAATATCTTTGATTATAGAGTAAATAAGAGTAAATAAAGGAACCCCTATAACCATTCCTACCAATCCAAACAATTTGCCTGTTACCAATAAAGAAAATAGAATCCAAAAGGCTGATATACCAAGAGAATCACCTAAAATTTTAGGGCCTATAATATTTCCATCTATTTGCTGAATAATAAGTATAATCAACAAGAACCACAATGATTTTATTGGTGAAACAAATAAAATTATAAAGAAAGATGGAATAGCCCCAATAAATGGCCCAAAGAATGGGATAATATTGGTAATCCCTATTATAAATGAAACCAATACAGTATAAGGCATTTTGAAAATTGATAAAACAATAAAAGTAAGTATGCCTATGATAAAGGAATCTAATATTTTACCACTTAAAAATTTTCCAAAGATATTATTACTTCTATGGGTTAATTCAAAAACCTTATCAGCAGTAGATTTAGAAAACAAAGAACATGTTACTTTTTTACTTAAAGCAAAGAATTTTTCTTTATCTATTAGCATATAAATAGAAATGATTAAACCTAAAATTATATTCCAAATGCTTGATGCAATGGATTTTAGCAAATTGCCAATCATAGGGATTAAATCGGTTATAAACTTAATAGTATAATTAACAAAGTCATTCCATTTTTCAACTGCAATATTGATGTACTCATCATTAATATTTAAGTTATTCATAAAATTGTCAAGGGACTTAGATATATCATTTATATAGCGTGGAATATCATTAGCCAACCCAACAATACTAGCAGTTAATTGAGGAAACACAAAGACAAAGAACAAGTATAGCAATAGAAACACAGTAGTATATGTGAATAAAAGGCCTAGGCCTCTTTTTGATTTTGGCTTTAGGTTTTTAAAAAATTTTAAATCTAATATTTTTTCTTCATAGAATTTTAAGAAAAAATTTAGAAGATATGCAATTGTAAATCCTATAATAAAGGGATTAAGTACTGCTAGTGATTTACTAATTTTGACTTTAAACGAATTAAATTCTGATGCCATAAGATAAAAGATAATACTACAACAAATTACTATAAATGAATATATGGCGATTGTTGTGTACTTTGTATTCCATTTGGCTTTCACTCTGATCCTCCTTTGATAGTTTTTGATATTATTTGATATACCTATTATAGCGTTTATACCAAAAAAAATAAATAGCAAATCCTTAATAAAGCCTAAGTCCCATCTATAATAGTCTGGTTACTTAGTAAGAGCTTAGGCTCATTATAAAAGTTAAAAATATGATGTAACCATAGAAACGGGGGTATAAATGCTTTGAATAATAATTTAATCTAGAATATATCTTAGGAGGAAATCATATGGGGGTAGGAAATGTTTTACTACCTATAGTTTTTATATCTGGAGGGACACCAAATTGGTGGGCTCATTATGGTGATATTTGGAACTCTAGTATTCCTAAATAGGATTATAGACATAAGTAGATTATTGATATTTAACTAACCTCTACTATTATTCTAAAAAGTCTTTTAGTTTTTTGCTTCTACTTGGATGTTTAAGTTTTCTTAGAGCTTTTACTTCTATTTGCCTAATTCTTTCTCTTGTAACATCAAATACTTTGCCTATCTCTTCTAAAGTTCTAGCTTTTCCATCTCTTAAGCCAAATCTTAATATTAATACCTCTTGCTCTCTGGGGGTTAATGATTTTAAAACCTCAAAGATTTGTTCCTTAAGAATAATATGTGTTGCCATCACATCTGGTGTTTCAATTTGATTATCCTCTATAAAATCCCCCAATTGGCTATCTTCTTCTTCCCCTATAGGTGTTTCTAAGGATATAGGTTTCTGAGCTATTTCCATTATATCTCTAACCTTATCTATCTCCATATCCATAATTTCAGCTATCTCCTCAGGAGTTGGCTCTCTCCCCAAATCTTGTACAAGCTGCCTTTGTATTCTGACGAGCTTATTTATGCTTTCAATCATATGGACTGGTATTCTTATAGTTCTTCCCTGATCTGCTATAGATCTTGTAATTGCTTGACGTATCCACCAAGTGGCATAGGTGCTAAACTTATAACCCTTTGTATAATCAAATTTTTCTACTGCCTTTATAAGACCTAAATTGCCTTCTTGAATTAAATCTAAAAAGGACATCCCTCTTCCTATATATTTCTTAGCAATACTAACAACTAATCTAAGATTTGCTTCTGCAAGTTTCTTTTTTGCCTCTCCATCTCCTGCTTCTATTTTTTTGGCCAATTCTACTTCCTCATCTTTTGTAAGGAGGGGAACTTTACCTATTTCCTTTAAATACATTTTGACAGGATCTCCTACATTTATTTCTTCAGATACAGATATCTCGGGTTTTTTACTCTCTTCAGGGGTATCTTCTTCTTCATATTTATTTCCCACTACATCAATATCCATACTCTCCAAACACTGAAATAATTCATCTATCTGATGGGAATCTAAATCTATATCCTCCAAACAATCTGCTATTTCTTCGTAGGTAAGGGCTTTTTTCTTCTTACCCATATGGATTAAATTTTTAACTGCTGTGATTTTCTCATTATCTTTAGATTTCTGATCTATTTAAACTCACTCCTTCCAATAAGACTACTAATGTTTTAGTAACTTAAATTTAATCTTCTACATATATCTTATCATATAATGCTTTTTATTGCTCTATAGATAAGCCGTTGTTTGTTGGATAAAAAGCTATAATTGTTTGCCATTTAAAGGTAGGAATATAGTTATAAATTATGTATAGATAGGATAGAAAAAAGGCTGATTAGCGGTTAGGGAAAATAGAAAAAGAGGCGTTTCATATCTAATTAATTAGTCATGAAACAGCCCCAAGAAACCTATTGTAAAAATTTCACACTTTCAGCAATCTTAATCATCTGAACCTTGCTTTCATATCCAGATAAGTCGAATAGATATTCATCATTATGCCATATTATGGATATAAAATTATTTTTTTCAATTAAGATGCCATCATAACCGTGAATTTGAATATTTACAACTTTTGCGTTTTCTGTATCAACATTACCCTTTGATTCTGTAGGCATTTGAATGAAGACGATAGGCTCATCATTTAGGTTTTTATCCATATTTCTATACTCAATAAATTTCATATTATTGTCATTAGATATATTGTAGACTGTATATCCATTAGGGATATAAGTAGGTGCATATGAATTTATCCAATTAATATATAGACTATTTCCTAAAACATTTCCTTTTTTGTTGTTAGTCAATTTAATTGAGGTATATTCTTTTTCTACATCTAATATCAAATTTAATAATTTGATACGTGCAGCATCTACATTGACAATTGTGATTCCAAATATAATTACAAATATAGAAATCAGTACAGAAATTTTTTTTAATACGGTAGAAGTACCTTTTATAAATATAGATATGCTTTGTGTTATTAAATGTTTATTCAACAATCTATCTATTTTTTTCTTGTGTGCCTGGGAAATGGAAAGCTTATCCTCTGACTTAATCTTCTCGTTTTCTAAATCAAATTCTTTTCCTTTAATTACTGAAAAACTGTCCATGGCTAATTTTAAAAGGATTTCATTATATTCTTGCAATAAATCTGCCCTTATATCATTCAATCTTATAGCCCTCCTTCATTAATTCTTTTAAAGCCCGTTGCCTTGCTCTTTGCAACCTTTTCCGTACATTATCTTTGGAAATATTAAAAGTATTAGCTATATCATTATTGTCCATTTCTAGATTATATTTATAGAAAAGTATTTCTTGATCCATTTTTGATAATCTAGAAATAGCTTCCCCTAGTTCATCAATATTTTCTTTAATTATAATAAATTCACTTGGTTTATATGTTTTAGTATCTTCGATGGATTCAGATACATCATCATCCAAGCCATAAAATATTTTCTTATTATGCCTATCTCTTTTAGTAATAAAATTAATGGATATGTTCCTAATAGTATAGACAATATAAGAAGTTAATCTGTGACACTCTAATTTTTTAAGGGTATCAATATTTTTAATTAGTTTTATAATAGCATCATTGATAATATCCTCAACTACACTGTTATCCATAACTATTTCATAAGCTTTCTTTCTCATAAGGGGATAATATTTTTTATAAAGCCATTCCATGAATTCTTTATCACTATCGTTTTCTATGGACATTATGATAATGGGATACATAATATACCTCCTAATGAATAAAGTTTAAGTTACCTCAATTAGTTCTATTTTACTAGAAAGTTAAATTATTATCTATAATACCAGAAAATTATTTGGAATAATTTCAAAAAAAGGTGTCACAGAACGAAGATTACATTGTCTATATATATGAAAGAGGAAATACTTAACAAATAAAAGTGGAGGGGTTTATAAATGTATAAAAAGATGATTATGTTCTTGGCATTAGTTTTTGTTTTGGTGGGAACTTCAAGTACTTATGCTCAAGAAGAACCTATGAATATAAATGGAAAAGAAAAAGAAATTTCACCATTATTTACTTATATCACAAAACATTATGTTGATATATTTAAAGATAACGGAAAAATAAAATGTGAGACAATTTTGAGTTTCACTGATAAAAAGGCAACAATTACTAATACATTACAGGAACAAACAGGATATGGCTGGAAGGATGTAAGTTCTGAATCTATTACTTATAATACTCCAGGTACAAAATTATTTACATCGACTTTTTCTAATACAAGTGGAACTAAATATAGATGTAAGTCATTGGTGGAAATTAAGGATTCTGGGAACAAAGTTTTAGAAAACTCTTATGTATATTCTGATTATATAACTTATTAGTTTTGCCAAATATTAATAAGCTTTATGTTATTAATATAAATAGGACATGGTTGGAGGTGAGAATCATGATATATATTAGAGCAAAACCAAAGAAACTATAGGTACAATACTAGTTAAAGAATGCTTAGAAATTAAGGTGCAGGTGTCTAAATATATCTTTATATTTGACACTACGTTATGGAAAGGAGGGAGTTATTTATGAGAGGCAAAAGAATATTATTGTTGATATTAGCTTTGATGCTTACAACTATTACGGTTGCTAGTGCAACTAATATACCAAATAAAGAAAGTCCAGAAAATCAGCAAAAAGAAGCAATATATACATTAACAAATGATATGGGACGTACCATAGAAGTTTATAAGGGAATAGTTTATGAAGATGAGGAATTAGGTACTCAGAAAGAAGAAAAGGTAAAATATATATTAAAAAATAAACAAACAGAACAATTTGTAAATGTTTATACTGGAACAGTAGATACTGAAGAAGTAAAAGATAACTTTGAAGTTATAATCCCAAGTGCACCCAGCAAACCTACAGAAATCAAATGGGAAAACTATACTTCCGATTGGAGTGGAACTGTTAATTTTACCTACACTAAATATGCATTTCCTAGTGGAGATTTTATAGCATGGGCTGATCAACCATTTTCTGTTATTTTATATGATTACGAATATGATACTTCTTTTCCAAGGATACATGCAAAATATACTAATGGGCGCTATGAAGTAGAAACTGGTGGAGGAGACTTTACGTATTATTGTACACTTTCCAATACAAATAAAGGTGTGCCTATGACTAACGCGATTTACAAATCAATTCCATATTGGTGGCATAACAATTAAACATGGGAGTAAAACTATAGGGATAATTTGA
>DHBY01000069.1:9710-10055 GCA_002398845.1 Firmicutes bacterium UBA4916
TCAAATTATCCCTATAGTTTTACTAGAATATATCTTAATATAAAAACTATTCTCTTTTCTATCTTATTCAGTATAATTATCGAAATAACCTTGTATATATACAAATGGCGTACCTTTATCTCCACTTCCTGAAGTTAAATCTGAAAGGGAACCTATAAGGTCTGTAAGTCTTCTTGGAGTAGTACCTTCTGTTTCCATAGTACCTACAAGGTCTGATTCCTTGTTTTTAATGCATTCAGAAATAGCCTTTTTAAGCTCTTCCCCTTTTAAATCAGTAAAATTATTATCGGCAAGGTATTTTAGTTTTACTTCATTAGGTGTACCTTCAAGGCCTTTAGTATATCC
>DHBY01000008.1 GCA_002398845.1 Firmicutes bacterium UBA4916
ATTATACAAAGGGCATCTATGGAACAATTCTTTCTACATTGAAACTATAGGTTCTATATCAGAAGATGTTATTAAAAAGTATATTGAACTGCAAAAAGAAAAGAGGTGATTCTTCAATATATGAAAAGAGTTATAAACTTTCAGTTAAACCCTAACAAAAAGCAACAGATCATATTAGGCAATTTAACTTATGCTGCTTCAAAGCTTTGGAATGTAGCTAATTATGAAAGAAAGAACTGGAGTAAACAAAGTGGCATTAAGTACCCTAACTGGTATGAGCAAAAGAAAAAGCTAAAAAGCCATTTTTGGTATAAAAATCTGCCATCTCAAACTGCACAAGAATTGCTAAAACAATTAGATTGCAGCTGGAAATCTTTCTATAAGTTATTGCAAACTGGCGGTATAAAAAATCCTAAGCCACCTAAATATAAACATCAGCCATTTAATGTAAGGTATCTAAATAATGGTTTTGAGCTGCTTAATAAGCATACACTGCAGCTATCTATACCTAAACAGTTAAAAACATATCTGAGTGATAAATTCAATATAACTGATAAGTATTTGCTTATAGATGTACCAGTACCAATAAGTGGTGCTGTCAAAATCGTAGAAATTATTCCAGAGCATAATAAATACAGTGTAAACATTATTGTAGAATTGCCAGATACAAAAACAAAAGAGGATAATGCTGTTTATATGAGTATAGACCTTGGAATAAACAATCTAATTACAGCCTATGTAAGTACTGGTAAGACATACATCATATCAGGCAGGCAATTTTTAAGTATTAATAGATACTTTGATAAGAAAATAGCTTATTATAGTTCAATATCAGATAGCCAACAAGCAGCTAAAGGAATAAAATACCCAAAACAAAGCAAACGAGTGCAACAGCTCTACGCTAAAAGAAGAAAGCAGATAAATCACGTATTGCATACAGCTACTAAAAGCATTATAGATATAGCAGACCAGAATAATGTATGCAAAATCATCATTGGTGATATAACAAACATACGTGAGGATAATAATATGGGTAAAGCAAATAATCAAAAGTTTCATAAATGGCCATTTAAAAGGATAAAGGATTGTCTAATGTATAAAGCAGAGAATAAAGGTATAGCTGTTGAAATGCAGGAAGAAAGTTATACTAGCCAATGCAGTCCCTATACACCACAAGTATCAAAGAAATATGCTAAAAAGTCTAATAGAAAGTATAGGGGGTTATACAAGAATAATGCTAATACACAAATATTTAATGCTGATTGTGTTGGAGCATATAACATACTAAGAAAGTATCTGTGTAGGATGGAGAAATCCATACCAGCAGTAGTGAGGTTGGACACCCCAAGGATGTACCATTGGAACTCACAAAATTTCTTTGCGAATCCGAAGCTCTCCATTTCAATGGAGATGTAGTTCACTTAGAGAGAAGGAAATAATAAATATTGTTGTTGTTTCTAAAAGAGATGAAAATTATTGTTATGAGGTAGCTGCTAAAAGAAAGAAAAAATATAAAAATAAAGTATTTAAAGATTCATTTAAAGAAAAATAATAAATTAATAATAAAGAATGTAGCCGCGACTTAAATTATTGCAGCTACATTCTTTTATTTTTTCTTTTCCTATAAACCTGCTCTTTATATTTAAATCCTGTTCACTTTGCTAACTTAAAAAGGCAATTCATCTTAAAGCAAGCGAAATGCAATAGAAAGGATGCAGGAATATTTAAAAGGAAATAGAGCCTCAAAAAAATATGTAAATACTACAGCCCCAGTTAATTGCTAAGATATTGCAGCTACATTTACCAAAAATATTATTAGAAATCTCAATTAAACGGTTAATAACCTCATTATTGATACATTTATGCTTATACTCTGTAACCACAGCTAAGTGATATTTTAAACTGTAGCAGCTGTGCCTGTTTGTTTTATATTCAATACATATAATATGCTAACCCCTCTTTACAACTAATTGATTAAGTAATAAGATTATATTATACATTCAATATAAAATCAATACCCCCAAAAATGAAATACTTGCTAAAGTCTTCTATTTTTGTATTAGAAAAAGGAATTAATAAAATAAAAAAGGAGATTGAAATAATGGCTAAAAAAGAAATAAAAACAGATTTATGGGTATATGACCTTCTTAAACAAGCTGAAATAAATCTTGATTCGCAAGGAAGTAATATTAAAGAAATAAATGATGCACTAAAAACAGCTTCAAAGAAAGGTACAGGTAATGTTGGCTTTCCTGAATATGTTGGTGTAGTCAAAGACTATTTATTAGTTATTGAAGATAAAGCAGATTTAAGTAAACATATAAAATTTGATAATAAAGGGCTTATAAGCACAGAAACAACTGCAATAAAAGACTATGCAGTTAATGGTGCTCTGTTTTATGGCAAGCATTTATTTGATAATACTACATATAAAAAAGTAATTGCATTTGGTGTATCTGGTGATGAGAAAAAGCATAAAATTACACCTATTTATATAGATGAAACAGAGTTTTATAGGCAACTACCTGAAGTAGAATCGTTTATATCATTTAACGAACATAATATAGATGAATACTACACAAGAGAAATTTTAAAAGAAGATACAGACCAAGAAAAAGAAACTGCAGAAATTCTCAAAGATGCTGCAACCTTACACGAAGATTTAAGAAATTATGGTAATTTAAAGGATACAGATAAGCCATTAGTTGTATCAGGTATTCTTTTAGCCTTAAGAGAAAGTGAATTTAAAAATTTCTCTATAGATGATTTAACGGGCGATGATATAAAAACTGATGGGCAAAAAATATACGATGCAATAAGTGATAATTTAAAGCGTTCAAAAGTTGCTCCTGAAGTAAAAAAGGATAAACTATTAAGTCAATTTGCACTTATAAAAGATACTGTTAAACTAAATGAAATTGAACCAAAATTAGGGAAAACACCTTTAAAATATTTTACTGAATTTCTATATAAAAAGATCTATAAGTCTATAAGATATAGCAATAGTGCAGAAGATTATATAGGAAGATTTTATGGGGAATTTATGAGTTATTCAGGTGGTGACGGTCAAACCCTTGGTATTATTCTAACCCCTAAACATATAACTGAATTATGTTGCGATTTGGTCAATATTCAGCCTAATGATATAGTATTGGACCCATGTTGTGGTACTGCTGGCTTTCTTATTGCTGCAATGCATAATATGATAAAAAAGACAAATGATGCTAATGTAATAAAAAGTATTAAGCAAAAACAGTTACATGGTATTGAGATACAACCATATATGTTTACTATTGCTACTACTAATATGATTTTAAGAGGTGATGGTAAGAGCAATCTTATAAATGAAGATTTTTTAAAGCTGGATGCTAATAAATTACAGCTTAAACAAGCTACTGTTGGTATGATGAATCCACCATATTCACAAGGTTCAAAACAAAATCCAAACTTATACGAAATAGCTTTTACAGAACATTTACTAGATTCTCTAACCGAAGGAGCAAGATGTGCAGTTATTGTTCCACAATCTTCTATGACAGGTAAAACCAAAGAAGAACAATCTATAAAAGAAAACATATTAAAACATCATACATTAGAAGGTGTTATTACCTTAAATAAAGACACTTTTTATGGCGTAGGAACTATCCCTTGCATAGCTGTATTTACTGCAGGAGAACCACACCCAAAGAATAAAGTATGTAAATTTATTAACTTTGAAGATGATGGTTATAAAGTAGCTCCACATATCGGTTTAATAGAAACAGAAGCAGTAAAAGATAAAAAACAACACTTACTTGATGTTTGGTTTGATAGAATAAAAGCTGAAAGTAAATTCTGTGTAAAAACAACTATAGAAGCAACTGATGAATGGCTTCATAGTTTTTATTATTTTAATGATGATATTCCTATTGATAAGGATTTTGAAAAAACTGTTGGCGATTACTTGTCTTTTGAATTCTCAATGATAATGCAAAATAGACAATATTTATTTAACACTTCCCTTAAAAAAAAGGAGAAAAATGAAAATGAAACTAAATGATAGAAAGTGGAAAGAATTTAAAGTTGATGACATCTTCGAGATTTTTAACTCTGTGCCATATCATAAAAATAATTTAATATCAAATAATGATGAAAATAATTCTATTCCATATATAACAAGGACCAATAAAAATAATGGATTAGAAGATATTGTGGAAAAAAGGGAAAGTTTTAAAACCAACCCAAAGGATATTATTATATTTGGGGCTGAAAATGCTACTTTCTTTTACCAACCTTTCGAACATATAACCGGCAATAAAATGTATGGTGTTAAAAATAATATGATAAATAAATATGTAGGCTTATTTATTCAACAAATGCTTAATAAAAGTATTAAAGATTGTGGTTTTTGTTATGGCCAAGGTTTGACTGGAGCAAAAGAAAAACGAAGAAATATAATGCTTCCAGTTATGATTGAAGATGATACTAAACCCGACTGGCAATTTATGGATGATTATATAAAAGGGCAAGAAGAACTAAAAAAGAAAAAGTATTTTGATTATATTAAAGATATTGTTGGAAATTTAGAATATAAAAAGATACTTTCATTAGAAAAAAAAGAATGGAAGAGTTTTTATATTTCAGACATTTTCAATATAGAACCAGGCAAAAGGTTAACCAAAACAAATATGATAAGTGGAGATATGCCTTTTATTGGGTCAACTGATTCAAATAATGGCATTACTAATTTTGTATCTAATATTAATATAAGTTTAGATATGAATGTACTTGGTGTAAATTATAATGGTAGCGTTGTTCAAAATTTTTATCATCCATATAAATGTATTTTTTCTGATGATGTTAAGAGATTTCACTTAAAACAACAGTCAGATAATAAGTACATTTTATTATTTTTCAAAACAATAATATTAAAGCAAAAGAACAAATATACATATGGATATAAATTTAATGAAAATCGAATGAAAAGACAAAAAATATTAGTTCCTATAAATGAGCAAAATAGTCCAGACTATAAGTACATGGAGCAATACATTAAAAATATTATGATTACAAAATATAAGGAATATATTTTATATAATAATTAATAGCTAAATGGGGAATAACGCAATTATGGTTTTTGTAGTTAGCATTATTCCAATAATAGTAGCAATTGTGTTTTTTCAGTTAGCTACTATTTTTTTATTTATCAAAATATCATACAATGGCAACTACATTCTTTTATTTTTTCTTTTTCTATAAACCTACCCCCTCCACATTTAAACCCTGTCCACTTGTCTGCCATAAAATGATGGATTACATTCCAAAGTAAGCAAAATACAATAGAAAGGCCATAGGAGCGTTTTAATGGCATATCATAAAACTTACACATTTTTAAAGCTACTTTATCCATTGTTTAAAATGAAATAGCCTTAAAAAAATAGCTTGGGCTTAAAAATAAGAAAAATATAGCAGAAATTAATAATATATTTAATCAGCTTAGTATCTTAATTATTTGCTAATAGAAAGAGGATACACAAAATTATTTACACAGCCAATGAAAAGGTAAGAAGCGTCCTAGACCGCATT
>DHBY01000066.1:0-14978 GCA_002398845.1 Firmicutes bacterium UBA4916
CATAAAAAGAACCCCTTTGGATTCCTCCATCAGGGTTCTTCTTCACAACCATTCACTATTATCTTAGTTATTTCAAACCTAAGCTCCCGCCTTTAATTCATAAAGTTTATTATATACATTTCCATTTTCTTTTTTAGATTCCTTTTTGAAAAGGGTTTTGCCAAACTTACCAGCTATCCAAAGACCAAGTCTTCTCATTCCTGCCTCAAAACCAAAAATCTTGAACATTTTCATAGCTCCTGAAAAGCTATAAAATTCATTTACTGCTCTGAAAAACTCAGATTCCAATTCCCATGCATTCATATTTTTGGGTTCAAATACCACATTCATCATATCATAATACTGCCAATCTTTAATAAGGATCCTATCTTCTTTTTTAAATTGCTCATATAGTGGTGTTCCAGGATAGGGAGTCAATATTGCTGGCTGCAATTGATATGCATTAATTTTTTTTGCAAATTCTACAGATTTTCTGATATCTTCTTTAGTATCATAATCAATTCCTAATACAATACTTGCAATTAAACGAATCTTATATTTCTTTAACATTTCACCGCAGTATTCTATATCCTCTATCTTTTGCTTTTTATCTATATAATTTAAAGAATCTTGATTTAATGATTCAATTCCTATGAGCACCCTAGTTAAATGTGCATCTCTTAATAAAGCTAATAGTTCTTCATCCCTAGCTAAATCTGTTCTTCCAAAGAAAAAAGTTTCCTTAAACACTAAATCATTATCTATCATCTTTTGTAGTATTTCTTTGGCTCTACTTCTATTGGCTGTAAAATTGTCATCTTCAAAATTTACATATTTAAATCCCATTCTCTTGTACATTTCTAGCTCTTCTATTACATTATCTGGAGTCCTATATCTATATGGATGAAATAACCTAGAAGTCGTGCAAAATATACATGCAAAGGGGCAGCCTCTTGAAGTCATAAGATTGGCTACCTTGCAGGGGGTTTTTAATATGCTATAGTCTGGAAAAGGTATGCTATCTAAATCTTCCACTGGTACTGCTTGTACAATCTTTCCCTTAACATTTCCCTCTATTACATCTACAATAATATTTTCTGCCTCTCCTACTACCACTTGATCAGCATATTTTATAGCTTCTTCTGGTACTGATGATGCATGCATTCCACCAATAATCACTCTTTTTTTGTATTCTTCTCGAAATATCTTAGCCAATTCATAGGCTCTAGGTGCATTAGAGGTCATAGTATAAAGGCATATTACATCTGCATCTTTAATATTTTCAGGTTCTAAATCCTTATACAATTCCTCATATACTTCCACCTCATGACCTGCTTCTTTTAGAATTCTACCTAGAATTAAAGGCCCTGTTATAGAATTACTCCTTCCATAAAAAGATCCCCCCATTCTATAAATACCATTTCTTCTAATATCAGCAGCTGGTGTTACAAATACCACTTTCACTTTGCTCATCTCCTTATTTATTTAAAAAAATTATTGCAAAGAAACATTTGATCTGAAACAAAGTCGAAAAATACAATTTAAAGGCTTATTTCTAAGAATTACATTCTATTATATCATATTTTTTGTCACTTTTTGATGAAATAAAAAAAACTTCGATTTAAGTCGAAGCTATATATGTTTATCTAAAACCAATACTAAATTACCAACCTATACTAAACAAAGCAGCTAATCTCTTTAAGATTAGCTGCTTTGTTTTTTATAAATACAATTTTAAAAAAGTTTACTCTTTGAACCTAAACTATAAATTTATAAATGTTTATTTTAGGCAATATTGTGGTATAATATGATTAAAGGTAATCGGTACCGCAATGGTGCGGTTACCACAGTTGATTAAATCAATTTAATCACTCTGCGGGCTGGCAGGGTGATTATTTTTTTCTCTTAACGTTATCCTTTGTTAGCATAACAATTAAGGAGATTAGTGATATGGTAAACATGCCAAACGCAATCATTAAAGATATTGCTTGATATGTAGTCATATCGACCACCTCCTTTCATCCGAAATGAGGTGGCAACCACACCCTGCTTTTTCCGATTACCTTGTCCTTATAATATCATAAAAATAGGTCTATTGTCTTATGATAATAGAATATAATAAATTTTAAAATAAAACTATGAACATAAAAGTTTCATCAATGTCAACATAAATTTCTAAACCCAATATAAATGGCTACAATTCGAGTTACTAGCTTATTTCAAATAAAAAAATAGGCAGCCAATATGTTGGTGTCAAACTATATTCTGTTGTAATTATTTTTCTATTTTCGCTAACTTAATTGTCCATTCAGCTCCCGTTAATCTCTGCAAAGCTATCCATGTTAATAGCAGTTGAAACGTTTAATAGGCTATTGTAGTAAATTAAAAGTTTACCTTGTTCTGCATCAAAAAGAGCTAACCTAATTAGATTAGCCCCTATCTTATATTTATTTTCAATTTAAAAAGTCTATCCTAAATTTTCACCATTAGATTTTATTACCTCTTTGTACCAGAAGAAAGAGTCTTTCCTTAATCTTTTTAAACTCCCATTTCCATAATCATCCATATCCACATATATAAACCCGTACCTCTTTGACATCTCAGATGTAGAATCACTTACTATATCAATGGGGCCCCAAGTTGTATAGCCCATTAGCTCTACTCCGTCTTTAATAGCTTCTTTCATTTGAACTATATGTTTCTTCAAATAATCAATCCTATAATCATCATGGATTTTATTATCTTCTTCTAATTTGTCATATGCCCCTAATCCATTCTCAACTATAAAGATGGGTATTTGATATCTATCATATAAATCATTTAATGCCCATCTTAACCCTATAGGATCGATTTGCCATCCCCAATCAGTTGTTTCCAAATATGGATTCTTTACCCCTGTAAATAAGCTATCTGGCAACTTCTCAGCATTAGCATTAGAGCTTTCCGTAACAGATTTATAATAGCTTATTGAAATAAAATCCACTGGATTAAGTTTTAAAATTTCGTCATCTCCAGCCTCTTTTTGTATAGAAATATTATTTTCCTTAAAGTATCTCAAAATATAACCTGGATACTCCCCTCTCACATTGATATCTATAAAAAATAGATTCATTTGATTTTCCTTTTGGGCTTTTATAATATCTAAAGGGTTATTAGTTTCTGGATAGACTACAGCTCTTGCTAACATACATCCAACTTTGTTATTGGGATTGACTTCATGAGCTATCTTAGTAACTAGTGCATTAGCAATAAATTGGTGATGTGCTGCTTGATAACCTAATTCTAAAGGATTATCACTATCCTCTAAGAATACTCCCCCAGCGACATAAGGACTTTTTGACATGGCATTAATTTCATTAAAAGTCAACCATAAATCTACCTTGTCCTTATATCTTTCAAATATTGTCCTTGCATATTTGGTGAAAAAACTGATTAACTTTCTATTAGCCCATCCATTATATTTTAGTGCAAGGTTCAAAGGTGTATCATAGTGGCATAATGTAACTAACGGTTTAATATTATATTTTTTGCATTCATCAAATACATTATCATAAAATTTTAACCCTTCTTCATTAGGTTCTTCATCGTCCCCATTTGGAAATATTCTGCTCCAACTTATTGATAATCTAAGAACATTAAAACCCATTTCAGCAAATAACTTTATATCTTCTTTATATCTATGATAAAAATCTATTCCATGCCTTTTTGGAAAATGATTATCATTTTCATCCTTTAACATTTCTTGAATTTCTTCTCTTGTTGCATTATGGGGCTTGTCCCCTTTTCTTTGCTCCTTTGGGACAAATTTAACCATATCAGCTATTGATAAACCCCTGCCATCTAAATTGTATGCACCTTCTGTCTGACAAGCCGAAATAGCTCCTCCCCATAAAAAATCCTTTGGAAATCTATTACTATTCATATTTTCCTCCTATTCTTGGCATTTATAATTCTCCGAGTAGTTCTCTAGCCTGATTTAATACTTTTTCTCCATCCATCATTCCATATGCAACCATATCTATTACACTAACAGGAATATTTTGAGCTTCTTTTTCTACCCTTTCCTTATCAAATCTAACCTGAGGTCCTAACAAGATAACATCTGCTTCATCTTTTACATCTTTAAGATTAGCTAAAGGCGAAGCAGCAATATAACATTCATAGCCTTGTTTTTTTGCAGCTTCTTTCATTTTATTTACTAACAAGCTAGTTGACATTCCTGCTGAACATAATAAAAATATTTTTTTCACAATAACACCCTCTCATTTATTATTTTTTATTGTTTTATACAAATCTATAATTTCCCTTGCCAAATCATTAAATGTTATACAATTCATTAAATGATCTTGAGCATGAACTATCAATAAATTGAATTCTATTTTTTCCCCATTAGACTCTTTAGCCAATAATTGAGTTTGTGCATTATGTGCCAACAACTCAGAATCCTTTGCTAGCTTTAACTTTTCTTCAGCCGATTCGAAATCAAATTTCTTGGCAGCTCTAATGGCACCTATTGCATCAGATTTAGCATTCCCTGCATTAATTATGATGCTCATTATAACTTGCGTTAAATCCTTATCTGCATTTTCTTCCATGTGACCACTCCTATAAATAACTAGTTATTGGTTATAATAAAGTTAAATTTTTGATTTGGTTTTATAAAGTCCAATATGAAAACCTCTTCTTCTTTAATTCTGGCAACTACATTAGATTTACCGCTATTTTGAAAATCCTTTAAAGCTATTTCTAATTCTCCTTTGTAATTCCCATATTCATCACTTTCTATTAGAATATCTCCTCTTTTTATATTTCTAGGCGCGTTGTGTAATACAAAACTTCTATCACTATATTTATCCCTGCTATTTCTAGTAGATCTAATGACCGTATCACAAATATCTCCTCGCCTAGAATGAATTTCATCTAGCAATATTGTTTTTTCAATTTCCGTAATGTCTTCTTCAAGAGTTACTTCAAAGGATACCATGTCTAATCTCATATTCCTTATTTTTGAAAATTCCTCTTCAGTTGCAAAGCTATTGGATATAATAATATCATCAATGATATCTAAAGATATCATATGCTTCAATTGAACTTCAATAGGCATATATCTATGCATCTCTAAAGTTGGAATTTGGTTTCCAATTGGCCAAGGGCCAAATGCACTATCATTTTGGCTTGTAATGAAAGCAGCCGTATTTAATCCATACTTTTTAAAATTGTAGGTACACTTTCTAAAAAAATCTAATGATAATCCAGTATGTTTATGTGGATAAAAATTATGGCAGCCTATTAAATTATATCTATTTGGCATATAATCCATAATTGTATCTATATATCTAGTATCGTTACTCATATTGATTTCAATTTTTAGGTTATAGTCATTATAGGTCATCATGGCCTCTTCGTAGCCAGAATATCCCCTATCCAATCTAAATCCACTTGCTCCAATATCTTTAAAAAACGATAAGTCTTCACCATCAACGTTTAATTTCTTTAGTATAGATGGATTGACATCTACAATTGTTTCAAATCCTTTTTTATTTGCATAAGCTATAATATTAGAAAACTTATTGATGATTTCGTCCTTTGATTTATCAACTGATAGCAAACAAGAAAATATCCTTTTAAACCCTGCTTCTTTTGCCTTATCAATATAATTAAATAGTTCACTTTCCGTAGATTTTTCTGGATAAATTGAAATTCCTAAGTTTTTCATTTATACCTCCTTATTGTAATAATCATTTTGTAAACTTAAATGGAAATTGAGGACTTCTATTCCCTATGGTGCAGCGAAGTCCTCACATATAATTACAACAATAGAATGTTATACTAATCTTTGTATACAGTTTAAAAGTTCATTCTAATTATTGGCTTCTTGAGATTCTTTTTCTAATTCTAACTTATCAGCTACTTTAAAGAATGGATAATAAATTAATCCATCTACAGCTATCAATACAATCTGGTGCAAAGCGCCTCTCCAACCTGAAATAATCAATCCAGATAAAATAGGTGGTGTTGTCCATTGAATATTAACGCCATTTGCCAGTGGAACAATACCCACGGCCATTACAAAATAAGTAAATATTACATTTACCAATGGTACCACTATAAAAGGTATAAACATAATTGGATTTAGCACAATTGGTAATCCAAAAATTATTGGTTCATTAATATTGAATATACCAGCACCAACTGATAACTTGCCTAAAGACTTAAATCTTTCTGATTTTGCCCAAAATAGAAGAATTAAAACCAGCGCTAATGTAGCCCCTGCTCCACCAATAGTAACATAATTGCAATAAAATTGATAATTTAAAATGTTTGGTAGCTCTAGTCCTGCTGCAAAAGCTTTGGCATTTTCTGCCGTTTGAGCAAACATAATAGGTTTTGTAATTCCATCTGTTACATTCGACCCGTGTATACCAAACAACCATAATATTTGTTGGATAATTACTACTATGATTAGAAAGAACAAGTTTCCACCAATATTAGTTAAAGGTTTTTGAAGCATAGTATATACAAAGGTTTGTACAGTTTCAAAACTTGTAAAAGAAAAAATGATTCTAATAATTGTAAATGCTATAATCACAAATAACTCAGGTATTAAAGCACTAAATGAATTGGCTACATTGCCCGGAACATTCCCTGGCATTTTAATAGTCCAACCTTTTTTCTCAATCACAGAAAATATTTTCAATGAAAATATAGTGGTAAATATACCGACAAATAATCCAATTGCTGTAAAATTATCAACAGGTAATCCTTTGCCAGCATCATTTATGAACTCTAGCGTTGGTGTCAAGATGAAAAATGCTACAAGAGCTGTTACAATGCTTGTTACATCATCAATGTCAAACGCCCTTCCTAAGCTCTTTGCCATACCAATAATTACAAAGATAGTCATCAAATTCATAGTAGCATTAAAAGGAATTAAAATATAATTTGACCAATTCTCGCCTAACTTGCTTGCCATAAAATTCTGGTATGCCTCACTTGGAATATATGGTATTAAAAGAAACAAAGAACCAATTATTAGTAGTGGCATTACCGCAAAAAACCCATCTCTAATTGCAGTTAAATATTTGTTCTGATCTAACTTTTTCGCTACTGGTACTAGCTTAACCTCCAATAAATTCATTAATCCATCCAAAATAATACCTCCTTTTATAATAGTAATATTAGTCAATAGCACAATGCTATTTCCTACAAAAATACTATATTACAAAGCCTTTTACTGATTAACTTTTTCCATAAATTCATCAAAGCTTTCGGATTGTAATATATTTTCAACAATAGCTTTAGACTCTACTATTTCTTGGAGCAATCCATATAATAACTTCAACTTTTCTTTTTCCTTGGCATTGAAAGCAAACAAGAGGATCAACTTTACCTTTTTGCCACAATGTATAATTGGATCTTTAAATATTCCAACCGCTACTACTGTCGTTTTCGACATAGATTTCATTGGATGGGGTATTGCTATCATACCTTCTAAAACAGTTGAAAATAAATTTTCTCTTTCAATAACAGAAGTATAAAATGCTTCTGCATCATCTATATAACCTTGAGTTTTAAGCATTTTAGAAAGCTTTAATATCCCCTTAGGAAAATCATTTTTCCTATCAAAAAACTTAAATAATTCTTTTTTAAAGAATTCCTCTTTCATCCCTTTTATACTTGCCCCTTTGGCTAATATTAGGGGATTGCCAATATACTGCTTTATTTTTATCAAATCATCCTCAGTAATTAATGGATTTACTTGAACTATTGGTATATTGCCTCCTGCTGTTAATGGAACAGTTGAAATTATTAGTTCTACTTCTCCATAATCACCTTTTAAAATATTACTTAATTTATATAAAGGAAAATATCCTAGAATATTCACCCGTTCGCCATAATAAGACAATATTTTACTCTTTACAAACTGAGCTGTACCTAAACCAGTCCCACATATTATGGCAATATTTGTTTTACAATTAATTTCATCTAAAGCTACTGCAACATGCAAAGCTATATAAGAAACTTCTGATTCGTTGATTACTACATTCAATCTTTTGTTAATTATTGAAACTATAATCATAGAAATTTCAAAAGCGAAAGGGTAGTTTGTTTTTATCTGGTTTTTAAGAGGATTATCTTCAAAATCATTGGCCTTTATCCTTTCAAGCATAGGATTTAAATGGAGTATAAGATTTCTTCTAAAATTGGTGTTTTGAGTAAGGTCAATGTTATATTTATTTTTAACTTCCTTTAAAAACTCATTAGCTATATTCTCCCCTTCTTCTTTTAGTACATAGTCCTTGCTAGTAACATTCAATAATCTTTTAGTATTAAAACTTTGTTGAATATATTCAAGTTCTTTTTCGTTTATTGAAATATTAGAATAGGCTTCAATTTCTTTTTTAATAGCTTTTGCTATTTTTAAGTCGAAATTCTCTCCTATTTTTTCTTCGATAGTAAAACCCATTTGAATCCTTTTTATACTGACTAAAATATCTTTTGCAAACAAATTTACATCAACATCTATTAAAATATATCCATACTTGTTCAATACATTTACAATAGTTTCATATAAAAATAATATTTCTTTATCAAGATTTGAATTTTCATTAACAAAAACATAATAAAAACTCTTACTTAGCATTAATTCATCATTTCTTTTCTCCCTTTTAAATACAGCTGAAATTAAAAGTCTCTTTGATCTTTCATCACCTTTTAATTTTAAGCCCTTTATAGGAGAAATTTCTAATCTCAAGTTTGGAAACCCATCTAAAATTTCAATTATAGTTTTTACATCTAAATAAATCGTTGTCTTTGAAACAAATAACATATCTGCAAAATCTTCCATAGAAATAAAATCTTTTGTAAAAGCCAATTTAAACAATATAAAAGCAAATCTTTCAGATGGGGTATTAGGAACTTTAGCTAAAGATTCTTCTCTACTAAAAATTTCTTTTGCAAGTGATACTCCCATATTCTTTTGTGCTTCTGGTATAAAATATCCTTCTTGGTTTGAAGAGCATATGACGATTCCATGGTCTTTCACCAATTCATTCAAAAATTTAATATCTGATCTAATAGTACGAGAACTTACGTTGAACATTTCAGCTAGCCTATTTCCCGATAATCCTATACCAGAGTTTAGTAAACATAAAAATATATCTTTTTGTCTTCTATAAGCCATCTCTATCACCGGATCCTTACTTTACATTTTACAACCATTATTAAAATTATGCCATTAAGTAAATTTCCTCATCCTATAGGAAATTTACTTAATATTTTGAAATTAAACATCTTGCAGGACATTATTTTAGCCTTCCTTAGGCAAAAAAATCACTTCATTAGCATTTTACCTGCTATGAAGTGATTGTATATTTTGTTTAGATAAATAATAGCTTAATATATTAAGTTGCTGACTTAAATCTTTTGCTACTTATAAGAAATTTTTTCTATTATTATCTTATCCATAATATGTTTTACATTATCCATATTTACTTTTCCAGTTTCTGCTTCCATTGCATTTGCTGTGCCACAGGCAGCTGCTACTTTTAACATGGTTTCAAGATCATATTTTCTAAGGATAGATACAGCAAATCCTGCTACCATTGAATCACCTGAGCCTACTGGGTTTACAGCCCTTACTTTTGGTACCTTTACCCTATAGGCATAATCCTTTGAAAAGGCCATTGACCCCTCAGCTCCAAGGGATACCACAACTATATTTATATTCTTCTCTAGCAAATATTTGGCACCCCCGATTATATCATCTTCGTTAGAAATAGTATGTCCTACAAGCTTTTCTAGTTCCTCTTGATTTGGTTTTACCAAAAATGGCACCGCTTCTATACCTAATCTTAAAGCTTCTCCACTTGTGTCGAGAATAAATTTTTTACCTTGTTTGTTAGCAATATTTATTAGTTTCTGATAGGTATCCATCCCTAAGCCTTTAGGTAAACTGCCAGAAGCACATATTATTTCGTAATCGCTTATAATATCCTTATACATTTCATAAAAATCCAAGGTTTCCGCCTCTGAAATATAAGGTCCATTTTCTAATACTTCTGTTTGACTTTTATCACTAGAGAGTATAGCAATGCAGCTCCTAGTTTCGCCGTCAGTTGAAATAAACTTATTTTGTATATCCATACTATCTAATTGGCTCTCAATATATTTACCGCTCATGCCTCCTAAAAATCCTGTGGCCGTTACAGGTTCACCAAAGGATTTAATAACTTTAGTAACGTTTAATCCTTTGCCACCAGGAGTATACTGTACTTCCTTAGCTCTAAACACTTTTCCTTTTTCAAACCCATCAACAATATATCCTCTGTCAATAGAAGGGTTTAAAGTTATGGTCAAAATCACCGACAATTCCCCCCTTCTTATACTGCACCATATTTATGCTCTATTATTACTTCCACAAATTTCGATTTTGTTCATAACCACTTTCTTTGCCGACTCTTTACCAGGAGTCAAATATTTTCTTGGATCATTGGCTGTTGGGTTCTCCTCAAAATATTTCTTTACACTATTAGCAAAAGGTATTTTTAATTCGGTAGATATATTGATTTTACAAATACCAAGTTCTATTGATTTTTTTACACTTTCTGCAGGTACTCCTGAAGCCCCATGAAGTATTAAAGGTACATCTATTATTTCATTTATTTTTTTAAGACGTTCAAAATCCAATTTTGGCTCTAATTTATAAACTCCATGAGCAGTACCTATTGCTATTGCAAGAGAATCTACATTAGTCCTTTTTACAAAATCCAATGCCCTATTAGGATCAGTTAGTAAAGCATCTTTATTATCAACTACCCTTTCATCTTCTTGTCCTCCTACGGTACCTAATTCTGCCTCTACAGTTACATCATATTTATGAGCAAAATCCACTACGTCTTTTGTTATTCTTATATTATCTTCATAATCCTTTAATGAAGCGTCTATCATAACGGATTTAAAACCAGCAATTATGCATTTTTTTAAAAAGTCTACATCAGGACAATGATCCAAATGTAAAGCAATAGGAATAGAGTATCTATTAGCTCCTACCTTTGCCATTGCCACCAAATAATCCATTCCTGCATAATTTACAGTTCCAGGAGTTGCAGCAATTATTATAGGAGATTTCATCTCCCATGCTCCTTCTAATACAGCTTGCATAGTTTCTAAATTGTGTATATTAAATGCTGGTACTGCATATTTATTCTTCTTTGCATCTAATAGTATTTCTCTTGTTGAAACAATATCCATATTAATTACCTCACTTTTTAAAGATTAATTTATTTATATCATTAAAATTTTCCCATGGTATGCAATCTAAGCCTTTCTTCCTACAGTAGTCAAGTAAATCATCCTTAGCAAATACTATATCTGCTACTTCAGATATACACTTGTCTGTAGTACCATCTCCTATAAAGATTACTATTTCTTTTTTCTTCTTATAGTTTCTATAATGCTTTACCTTACAATTACCACAAGGTCCACCTCCATGGCAATCTGGATTTTCATCATCATAAAACTTCACAGTTATATCATCATTAAATACAAAAGAATTAGCATATATATCTACGTTATGAACCCCGTGTTTTGCTAAAAAAGGTTTTATACCATTGTCAAAACCCCCACTAACAACTGCAAAGGGAATATCATTTTTCACTATGTTTTTATAAAATTCTAAAAACCCTTCTGTCATATGAAATTCTTTTAATATAAAATCAATATATTCCTCTTCTGTTATTTTAACCTCCTTGAACTCTAATTCCATTAAATTTAAAAGGCTTATTTTCTTATTTCTATAATCATTCCATAGATTTTTAATTGTGTCATTCATATGAAGATCAATTAATTTATCATTAGTATCTTCTGTAGTTATAGTTCCATCAAAATCAACTAATATAGCCACTTGATTTAAATCATTGGTTTCTATCATCTGCACCTCCGTATAAGAAATATTTAGCCGCGAAATCTCGCGGCCAAATTTTATATTCCATTCCCCTTCTTAATATTTGTTTTATTTCGTGGTTTGGTTTTATAGAGTATAATTGAATCTCTGCCAGTAGATATTCCATTGTTTACAATAGCATCAACATCTTCTAATTCCCTATTCATTAATATTTCAATTAGTAATGGCAGATTTGTACCAGCTAATACTCTGCTATTTTTAATATCTTGGGACATCAATACACAAGTCTTAAAAGGTGTTCCCCCTGCTAAATCAGTTAAAAATATTACTCCATCTGCACCCTTCATACCTTCAATTTTATCCATTATTTTATCCCTTAGCATTTCAGAGGAGTCACTTTCTGCAAATTCTACACCTTCTGCAAATCTTTGTTCACCTAATATCACCTTTACAGAGCTTAATAAACCTTTTGCAAATTCTCCATGACCGACTACGACTATAGCGTACATATTATCACCTTTATTATAATATTCCTATTACGTGGCCTACTATACCTACTACTACAGTTATCACTATTAACTTTACTGGAGATAAATCTTTCTTCAATAATTTATACATTAATAATGAATAAGCAAGTGGCAATAGTTTTGGCATTATCTGAGCATCCAATAATTCTTGTAAAACTACATCTGCACCTTTTGTATGAATAACTATTGGTGTAGTTAAGTTAACAAAGGATGCAATAAGCCCTCCAACTACGATTAATCCCAATATAGAAGCAGCTCTAGATATATTTTCCGTATTAGCTTTTAGTGAATCAATTGCTTTAACTCCTGTATTGTAACCATAATTCATAAGACCAAATCTTAAAGCAAAATGAACTGTGTTAAATATTATAAGAAATACAAAAGGACCAGCAATATTCCCTTGCATTGCCATAGAAGCACCGATACCTGCACTAATTGGAAGCAATGTCATCCAGAACAATGCATCACCAATTCCTCCTAGAGGACCCATAGTTGCAACCTTTATAGCCCTTATAGTATCAGGATCTTCCTTGTTTTCTTCCATTGCTATTACTATTCCCATTATAAATGTTACTAAAAATGGATGGGTATTGAAAAATTCCATATGCATTGTCATAGATTTTGATAAATCATCTTTATCTTTATGAATTTTCTTTAATCCTGGAATCAATCCATAAAGAAAACCACATGCTTGCATCCTTTCATAGTTAAAAGAAGCTTGTAAAAATAGTGATCTCCATGTCATCCTATTGAGATCTTTTTTAGTTATAACTTTCTCTGTATTTCTATCAATATAAGCAGCATTAGATTCCATTAGTTCTTCCTCCTCTCCTTGAAGTTTGAACTTGTTTTGATTTATTTGAGTAAAAATCATACATTGCTACAGATAATCCTAGTAAAGATACTCCAAGGATTGGTAATTCAAAATAAGCGACTAACACAAATCCTACTATCAAAAATGCTATATACTCTTTCTTTAACATAATCTTTAGTAACATTGCAAACCCTATTGCTGGCATCATACCCCCAGCTACTCCTAAGCCTTCAATTAACCATGTAGGCATTAGTTCTACAACCTTTTGTGCTGACTCTGCTCCAAAATAAACTGGTAAAAATGCGATTACTGCATAGAATAAAAACAATGTTAACATACCAAGATAATTAATTCTTTCAATACCTTTTGTATCAGCGTCTTTTGCATATTCATCAGCCTTGTGCATAACTGGAGAAAATGCTGTAAATACTAAAGTGATTGCCCCCTGAACTGCTACAGCAAAAGGCACGGCTACTCCAACTGCAACCTCAGGACTTTGATTTGCAAGAATAGCGAAAGCAGTACCAATAATACCTCCTATAACTACATTTGGTGGCTGAGCACCTGCTAGTGGCACTGCCCCCATCCATACAAACTCTAATGTAGCTCCTACAATAAGGCCAGTTTTCACATCTCCAAGGATCAACCCTACTACCATTCCTGTAACTACAGGTCTATGAATATGTGTTAATCCATCAAAGAGGTCAACTCCTGCAATACCAGCCCATATTGCAATGAGCAAGGATTTTATAAACATACTGTAAACCCCCTTCTTATTTATTTACTAATCTTGCTTATGCAAGTTTTAGTTTCTTAAATAAATTCCATAATATCTTTGGCTCTTTCATCAGGGACTCTCCTGATTTCTAGCTCTACCCCTAGTTCATGTAACCTTCTGAAAGCCTTTGCATCATCTTCATCAATTGATACCGTAGATGTAATTTGCTTTTTGCCTTCACTAAAATGCATATTTCCTATGTTTATTTTATCGATAGGAACTCCTCCCTCTACTAATCTAAGAGCGCTTTGGGGAGTTTTAACTACTAAAAGGATTAATTGGTCATCTGCTGCAAAATGAATATTACCTATAGTCTCTTGTATAGAAAAATATCTTGTATCAACAGTATTTGGTGCAGCCATGTCCATAAGACTCTGTTGTATATTATCATTAGCTACAACATCATCTGCAACTAAAATTAAATTTGCTCCTATGTGGTTTACCCAAGTCATTCCTACTTGACCATGAATAAGCCTATTGTCAATTCTTGTTAATAAAATATTTGGCATAATACCCCTCCTATTAAATTTAATTTAAGCTATGAATAGTAACTCCTTTTACCACCCTATTAACCAAACCGCTTGGATTTGGATTATCAGGTTCTACCTTGGTTTTAACCGAAGATAGTAAAGCAAATATTTGAGCGTATAGCACATATAATAAGGATATAAATCCTTCATTATCAATGTTATTACCATCTTTACTTAAAAATAGATAGTGATCTGATATTTTATCAACTTCTTCACAATATTCATTTGAAATAGCTATAACCTTATGTTTTCCAATATCGTGATATATTTCACTTAATAAGTCTATATCATATTTCCTGGAATAATGATCCTCTGAAATATAGATAAATACTAAAGTATTATCGTCTACTATGGATTTTGGACCATGTCTAAATCCTAATACAGTTTCATTGTGGGAAATAATTTGTCCCCTAGTTAACTCTAAAAGCTTTAATGCACCTTCCTT
>DHBY01000066.1:15275-16739 GCA_002398845.1 Firmicutes bacterium UBA4916
CATATCGAAAATAAGTAGAGCTGCAAGAGTCATGCAAGAAAAACTACTAGTCATTGCAAATCCCTTATCGTTGGATTCCTGTGGCATTAATAATAGCAATACGTTTTCCTTATCCCTAGATATTTCTGCTAGTTGCCCATCTTTGTTACAAGTAATAAATATATGGCTTATATCATCTACCAATTGATTGGCTAAATCTACAGTTGCAACACTTTCAGGACTATTGCCAGAACGAGCAAAGGATACCATTAAAGTTGGAATGTCCTTCTTTAAATATATATTTGGATTAGAAACTATATCTGTCGTAGGTATAGCCTCATAAATATATTCTTTTTCCCTATTTAAATAAGGAACCACAATATCGCTTACATATGCAGATGTTCCTGCACCCGAAAAAATTACCCTAATCTTTTCTTTGTTTAAATGTTCTTTCATAAATTTATTTATTTTTTCTCTATTGGATTCAACTATTTTCAATGTTTCCATCCAAAGTTCTGGTTGCCCATATATTTCTCTAGCAGTATTAAATCCATTTAACTCTTTCCACTTTTCTACATCTAATCCAAACATCATTATCACCTTTCCTTTATTGCTGTAATGTTGTAGTGTTGTCCTTACCAGTTGAGCTAAAATTTTTTATTTCTTTAACATAACATGATACTTGAACCTATCTCCCCTTGCAATACTTTTAGTGTATTCAATTATATTCTCTTTTTCATGAGTTGTTCTTTCTATCATCATACTTGGCGTCCCAGGTATATACTGCAATAATTCTGCCTCATCTTCCCTAGTTAATACAGATTGAAATACTTCTTCAGCACAAGTAAAAATAGTATTATACCTTTTCATAAAAATATCGTACATTGCATTTTGTTGTAAGTCTTCTTTAGTTAGGCCTGGAAACCTACTGCATGGTACATGGCTTGTTTCTAACATCATAGGTTCATCATTTGCAAGTCTTAACCTTGTAAATATATATACCTTATCTCCACCTTTTATTCCCATTTTTTTTGCCAATTTTTCGCTGCACTCTACTATATTAAAATCTAAAACTTTAGAAGAAGGAGTTTTCCCAATTTTTTTCATCTCTTCTGTAAAACTGTAGAATTCTAACAAATCTTGCTTAAATTTCTCTGGAGAAACAAAAGTACCTTTGCCATGGATTCTATAAATATATCCTTCTTTTTCTAGTTCCTGTATGGCTTGCCTTACAGTAGATCTACTTACATCATAGGTCTCACATAGCTCTCTTTCTGAAGGCAGCTGATCATTTTCTTCTAAATTACCTTCTTCTATGATCTCGATTATTGTATCCATTAACTGGCAATACAAGGGAAGTCTACTGTCTTTATCTATATTCCTCATATTCATCACCCTAAAATATATTGTCATCTGGTCCGTACCACTATTATTATAGTATACCATTATTTGATAATTGTCAACTTTATTTTTAGAAGACATGGG
>DHBY01000067.1 GCA_002398845.1 Firmicutes bacterium UBA4916
TTTGTCTGGAATGAGCTATAGAATTATTCATCTCCGAACCCGTGAGTGTGTATTTTAATCATTTTTCGATTTTACACAATTTAGTACTGTGAATAGTAATTAAAAACAATTGTTAAGTCAAATTTGTTTTATTATTTCTCTTGTGGTAAATACTAGATATTGGTATAATAGGACTATGAAATATTTAATGCAATAATGCTCTATGAATGTGCAATTAATCTAGCATTTAAACTTTAAATAGAATACAGGATAGGAGGTAAAAATTTGATTTCAGCAGGAGATTTTAGAAAAGGTATTACTTTTGAACTAGACGGTGATGTATATCAGGTTATTGATTTCCAACACGTTAAACCAGGTAAAGGTGCTGCTTTTGTAAGAACAAAGATTAAAAGTGTTTTATCTGGAGGAACAAAGGAAGTAACCTTTAATCCAACAGAAAGATTTGAGAAGGCTACTATTGAAACTAAGGAAATGCAATATCTATATAATGATGGAGAATTATACTACTTTATGGATGTTGAAACATATGAACAGTTACCTTTGAATAAAGATGCTGTTGAAGAAGCAATGCAATACTTAAGAGAGAATGACACAGCTACTATAAGATTTTATCAAGGGAATGCATTTGAGGTGCAGCCACCTAATTTCGTTGAGCTTGTTGTTACTGAATCAGAGCCTGGAATAAAAGGAGATACTTCATCAGGAGCTACTAAACCAGCAACTGTTGAGACTGGTGTTACTATAAATGTACCTTTATTCGTTAATATAGGCGATAAAATTAAGATAGATACTAGAAGTGGTGAATATCTATCTAGAGTATAGAAAAAAGAATTGGAGGGGTAAAAATGGATTACTTATTACAAAAGGTTGCATATCTAAAAGGATTGACGGAAGGTCTTGGTGTTGATGATTCTACTAAAGAAGGAAAGGTTCTAGTACAAATCATTGAAACCTTAGAAGCCTTTACAAATGTGTTAGAGGATGTAATTGATGATCAAGCAGATTTAGAAGAATATGTTAACTTTATAGATGAGGACCTTGCTGATGTTGAGGAAGATTTCTATGGAGACGACGATGATGATTTTGACTATGATGATTTCGATGATGAAGATTATGATTACGATGATTATTTAGATTGCTGTGACGATGAGGAATGTGATTGTCATTGTGAAGAAGATGAAGAATAAATAATAGATAAATTATAAAGGGGCTGTCGCACTAAATAATTAGTGCGCAGCCTTTTTCTATGTTAACAAATAAATCCCAAACTTCGAAAAGTAAGGGATTTATGGTAAAATATTTGTATGCAAAAACAAAATATCTTACATAAAAATTATACAGTTAATCAAAGTTTTTATCAATTAAAACTTCCACTAGATATCGATTGTATAATCCCAGATAATGATTCTGTGCGCTTGCTAAGTCAGTTTATAGAGGAGATGGATTTAAGAGATTTGTATATGACTTATTCCCGTATTCGGGGAAATCAAGCAACGCCACGTCAGATGCTGAAGATTGTACTCTATTCTTACATGAATCGTATTTATTCTTCGAGGGGTATGGAGACTTCATGTACTCGTGATATCAATTTCATGTATCTTCTTGAAGATTCTCCAGTACCAGATCATGCAACATTTGCAAGATTTAGAAGTCTTCACTTTGCCCCATGTGCTGAGAAAATCCTTGCTGAGATGTCAAATTTTCTTTATGACATAGGAGAAATATCAGGTGATGCCATATTTATTGATGGAACTAAGATTGAGGCATGTGCTAATAAATACACATTTGTATGGAAAAAAGCAGTAACGAAGAACCAAGCTAAACTACTAATAAAACTAGCTGATTTTGTTGCAGAGTGTGAAGAGTTATACGGTATTAGACTCATATATCAAAATCAGGTGAAAATAAAACATATTAAAAAGCTGCGAAAGATGCTATATAAACTAAAACAGGAAGAAAATATTGAGTTTGTCCATGGTAAGGGTAAAAGGAAATCACCATTACAGCGTTCCATTGAAGAGCTAGAGAATTATCTTAACAGACTAAAAGAGTATACACAAAAAATACATATATGCGGAGGACGCAATAGTTATTCAAAGTCGGATAATGATGCGACATTTATGCGTATGAAGGAAGATGCAATGGGAAATGGGCAATTAAAGGCTGCGTATAATGTTCAGCATGGTGTAGATTCCGAATACATTACATGGCTTTCAGTCGGACCTCAGCCAACAGATACTACAACTCTCATTCCATTTTTAAAGGGTATGGGAAAACACCTAAAATTTAAATATGAAAAGATAACAGCTGATGCAGGATATGAAAGCGAAGAGAACTATGCATATATTGAAGATAATAATCAGTTAGCATTCATAAAACCAGCAAACTACGAAATATCCAAAACAAGAAAATATAAAAATGATATCAGTCGCATTGAAAATATGGAATACAATGAAGCTGAAGACTACTACACATGTAAAAACAACAGAAAACTTACGGTTAGAAATGTAATAATAAGAAAAAGTAAAACTGGATATAAAAGTGAAAAAACTATTTATACCTGTGAGGATTGTAGCAACTGTACATTTAAGAGCAGCTGTATTAAAGGCAGCAACTGGAAAGCACCCTTAGAAGATAGAGTTAAAAGTCTTGAGACATCTAAATTATTTAATAGGCTAAGAAAAGATGATCTTGAAAGAATTTTAAGTAAAGAAGGATGCGAGCTTAGAATGAATCGAAGTATTCAAGTAGAGGGTTCCTTTGGAGAATTAAAACAGGACATGGGCTTTAGAAGATTCTTATGCAGAGGAAAACAGAATGTACTGGCAGAAAGTATTCTGTTAGCAATGGCACATAATGTAAATAAACTTCATAATAAAATCCAGTCTGAGCGAACAGGGACACATCTTTTTTCACTAAAAGAAAGTGCTTAAAATAGAATCTTAAAAATTATATATTTAGAAAAAAAGCCTTATTTGCGGAGGCTTATTAAGGTATACCTATTTTTAGATATATAGGAAGCTAATCTGTAAAAGTGCTAATAAAATTAGTAATATTATGTAAAAAAACAGGCTGTGCACTAGCAATTATTTATATGCTAATGCGACAGCCTC
>DHBY01000016.1 GCA_002398845.1 Firmicutes bacterium UBA4916
GTTAATATGGAGAAAATAGATATTATTACAGAGAAATTAAAAAAAGAAATTTTAGAACTTTTATATCATGATGAAATGTACAATGCTATATTGATTGAATTAATTCAAAATAATACGAATAGTTTGGGTAAACTTTATATCAATAAAACTGAAAAAGAAATAACTGAAATTTTACATATAAAAAATGATGGCAATTCAAACTTCACTAATTTCGTATATACATCAACAGATGGACTAAAGGATATTGCATTTAAGATTAAGGAATTAAACTATAGAAAGATTTTATTAGCGGGAAAGCTGGAAGATGTAAATAGTTTATTTAAAATATTAGGCTGCAATAAGACCATAACTCCCAATATTTTTTATAAATTAAATATTGAAAAATATAAAGATATTCATAGGAAATATAAAACCAAAGTTAGACTTGCAAGTTTAAACAATGAAGATATAGATAAGGTTAAAGAGTTTACAGTAAATTTTTTAGAGGCGAAAACTGAAGAAGAAATCATGGAAGTAACTAATGATGGAAAAATATTAGCTAAAATGAAATCAGGAGTTTATTTACTGGATTATGAAAATAATCCTATGGGAATGGCAAGGTTTGTAGGGAAGACTGATAATTTTTCAGAAATCACAAGCGTCTATATTGATAAGGCTTATAGAAATAGAGGATTTGGTAAGGAGTTAATAGGACATATGATAGATATTGCCATTGAAGAACAAAGAACCCCAATTCTAGCAACGTTGATATCAAATGTCCCTGCGAGGAAAACCTATGAATCAATGGGGTTTGAAAGGCAAGAAGAATATGCATACGAATTTCTATAGCTTATGTGAATCTGATTACCTTTAGCTATATTATGCCACAATATAATTAAAACCAAACTTAAATTTTCAAAATATCCTAGTAATTAATAAAAATAATTATTTAAGTACAAAAAGTTAATTGAATATTGAACTTACTTAGGCTAAATGATAAACTAAGGACAAGGTAATTGGGAAAAGCAGGGTGTGATTGCCACCTCATTTCGGATGAAAAAAATAATCACCCTGTATTGGCCTACAGGGTGATTAAAATGATTTAATCACCTAGGTGGCAATCGCATTTATGCGAATCCGATTACCTTTAATTATATTATAACACAAAGATGTCTAAAGTAAACATATATAAATTTATTGATTTATTGGAGGAATACCTATGGGAAAAGCAGGAGAAAAATTATTTAAAGAAGGAATAATAGAAGAAAATGTAACCAAAATAAGAAAAGTACCCAAGAAATATGTACATAACCATTACCTATTATTACAATGATAAAAACTTTCAAAGGAGATCTGGCCTATGGAGAAATATGTTTTAACGAAACTAACTGAAGGCTATGTTAAAGAAATTTGTAATTGGAGATATAACGGGAATTATTCAGTTTATAACGTTAAAAGATATAGATTTGGGGTTATACTATTTTATTTAAATAGTAAACTAATATGATAATATTGAAAAATCCATGTAATCAGCCAATGTTTTATTGTCAAATCAGCAAAGAAAGGAAAGTGAAATGGAAATGGACAATGCATATTTAGTATTACCGTCAGAGGAACATGAACAATTATATATTGATATGATGACTGAATGGGAAAATACAGGAGAGCATATTTATCCAGGTGCAATAAAAAGGAAAGGAATGAATTATTCTGATTGGCTAGATGTTGTTAAATCATATAATCATAGAGAAACTTGCCCATCTCATCTAGTACCTTCAGATACCTATTTCTTAATAGATGATAATAAAAAGATACTTGGTGCCATAAGTATACGCCACTATTTAAGTGAAAATTTGCTTAACACTGGTGGACATATTGGATATGGAATTTGTCCAACGGAAAGACGAAAAGGTTATGCAAAAACTATGCTAAAAATGGCATTAGAAAAATGTGTTAAGTTAGGCATAGAAAAAGTTCTTGTGACATGTGATAAAATCAATATGGCATCAGCCAAAACTATACTTGCAAATGGTGGTATATTGGAAAATGAGGTTGTTGAGGATGATGGAAATATAGTTCAAAGATACTGGATAGATATATCTGAACTTGCACATATAGAAGGAGGGACTGCTGATGAAGCTAGTACAGAATAATTTATATAATGGGATAATGGCATTACCTTCTTTTCCAGTTGTTTTTGTTACAGTAGAACGTAATATTATGGTTGCAGCAGCATTTCATTTCTATTCATTTAATCCTCCGTCTGTAATGGTAGGGATTAAGCCTGAAAAATATACTTATGAATTGATTACATCAAATAAAGAATTCGTAATAAATATACCAACAAAGGATCAGCTAGATAAAATACACATTTGTGGCACTATCTCAGGGCGACATGAAGACAAGTATCAGAAAGCATCCTTTACACCACAAAAAGGAAACAAGGTCAACAGCTATATTATAAAAGAATGTCCAGTAAATATTGAATGTGAAGTTGTACATCAGATCAATTACAAAGGTAGCCATAAATGGTTCATTGGAGAAATAAGAGAAGTTCATATAGATGAAAATTATATTCGCGATGATGCACTAATGTTTTGGCTCGGGCAGTTTAGAACTGTAGGTGAGGTAATTGAGGGTGTTTGTAATGAAGAACTTTTAAAGAGATGAAATACACCTACTCTTAGACAGAGGGGAATCTCATTGAACAACCCATATTTTAAAATAGAGGATGCTGGATTAAAAGTTGAAAATTATTATTGTAGAAGTAGAGATATTTAATGATGATTTTTTGACAAAGGTTTGTATAGAAGGAAGTGTAAATTTATATAGACATAATTTGAGAAACCATGTATTAGATAAAATATTATAGAATAAGGGGTGTTTGTACAATGAAGGAAAATATAGGTGTATGTGGATGTATTTGTAGCGATTGTAGGATTTACGAAACAAATTGCAAAGGATGTCATGCAATAGAAGGAAAGGCATGTTGGCTACACGAAGTAGGACTTAATATCTGTGATTTTTATGAATGCAGCGTAATCAACAAAGGATTAACCCATTGTGGCGAGTGTTCAGAAATTCCTTGCGGGAAGTTTTGGAAAAATAAAAATCCGAAATTGACAGAAGAAGAACATAAGAAAATAGTAAAGGAAAGAGTTATTCTATTAAAAGGGGAAACCCGTAGAATATAGAATTATAACTGCCAATCTTGTGGAAGGGGTTTTTTAAATGACTTTATTGAGAGAATCAGGGGTTCTTATAGATATTATTGAAAATAGCTTTCATTTAATGAAAGTTGTAGAAGTATTATATAGGTTTAAAATCGAAGATTGTTATATTGGGGCAGGTGCTGTTGTGCAAACTGTATGGAACACATTAACTAATCGCGTACCTAATTATGGAATAGATGATGTTGATATAGCTTTTTATAATTCAAAAAACATTGAAGAAAAATATGAGAAAGAAATTGTCGAATATTTAAATCAAGAATTAGGGAAATACCCCTTTTGGCTTGATGTGAAGAATCAGGCGAGAGTCCATTTATGGTATAAAGATAAATTTGGGTACGATATTGAGCCATATAAATCCATTGAAGATGCAATTAATACTTGGCCAACAACGGCTAATTCATTAGGAGTAAGAATGATATCTGAAGAGTGTTGGGAAATTTATGCTCCTTTTGGACTTGCGGATATTTTTGAAATGAAAGTCGTCGCTAATAACAGACAAATAACTAAAGATATATATGATAGTAAGGTTAAAAAATGGGTTCAAAAATGGCCCGAATTAGAGGTAGTTCAGTGGAACAATAAATTAATCCCATTTGCTAGAAATAAAAAAGTGTATGTAAGAAAGTAGGGTTGGAAAAGAAAGCAGAATTTGAAATAAGAAGGTATAATGTGGAACTCATTTAATTCTGATAAAATTCTTAGGGCTTTTGAAGTAAAAGATAATAATTGTATATTATTATGCAATAAAAGTAATTAATCAAAAAGGAGAATATTATGCATGAAACAGAAGTAAAAGGTATCCTATCCCCTCAGAATGGAATGAATATATATCGTGGTTGTACTCATGGCTGTATTTATTGTGATTCAAGGAGTAAGTGTTATCAGATGAATCATGATTTTGAAGATGTAGAGGTAAAGGTAAATGCTCCCGAAATTTTAGAGGAGGCTCTGCGTAGAAAAAGAAAGAAATGTATGATAAGCACTGGAGCAATGAGTGATCCATATATTCATTTGGAGGAAAAGCTAGAAAACACTAGAAAGTGTATAGAGCTTATTTATTCCTATGGATTTGGACTAGCTATACAGACAAAATCTACAAGAATTTTAAGGGATTTGGATTTACTTAAAAAAATTAATGAAAAGACAAAATGTGTGGTACAAATGACCCTTACTACTTATGATGAAGACTTGTGCAAGGTTATTGAACCTAATGTGAGCACTACAAGGGAACGATTTGAGACCTTAAAGATAATGCATGATAATGGAATTCCAACAGTAGTTTGGTTGAGTCCTATTTTACCTTTTATTAATGATACAGAGGAAAATATCCAGGGAATTTTGGATTATTGTGTAAAGGCAAAAGTACATGGCATTATTTGTTTTGGCATGGGATTAACCTTAAGGGAAGGAAATCGGGAATATTTTTATAAAAAGCTGGATGAACATTTTCAAGGAATGAAAGCTAGATATATTGAAAGGTATAACTATGCATATCAAATAAATAGCCCTAACAATGATAAATTGATGAGTATAATGGAAAAAACGTGTAAATCCCATGGTATATTGTATGATATTGAAGAATGTTTTAATTATCTTCATAAGTTTGAGGAAAGAAATAAGTATGAACAGTTAATGTTTCCTGGATTAGATTAGCTGGAACTGTACTAGAGACTGATTTACTAGTTTTAAAGCAAAAATAATAGTAAAATATTTATATAATTCAAAATTTACTGGATAAGGCAATATAGGGCATATAGTGGAGCATATATTTTTATCCAAGGAAGTACTTTTAAGATAACTTTTAAGAGATAAAATTGGGGGAATGTAGAAATGAAAACTGATGTCTATTTTGTTCGGCACGCTCAGCCAGATTTTTTAGTCAAGGATGATAAGATACGACCTTTATCAGAAAAAGGAATGGAAGATACTAAGAAAGTTACATATACATTAATTGACAAGAATATTATTTCCATTTATTCAAGCCCATTTAAAAGGTCTATTGATACCATAAAGGACTTTGCCGAAAGCACAGGAATGGAAATTAAAATTGAAAATGATTTTCGTGAACGCAAGGTAGGAGAATGGGTAGAAGATTTTAGGGCATTTTCACAAAAACAATGGGAAGATTTCGATTTTAGGCTTGATAATGGAGAAACATTAAGGGAAGTACAAGAACGGAATATATCCGCACTTTTTAAAGTGATAAATAATAATCTGGGCAAAAGTGTAGCTATTGCAACTCATGGCACTGCCTTAAGTACAATTATAAATTATTTCAATCCAAGTTTTGGATACACTGATTTCTGGAGTATTGTCGATAAGATGCCATATATTTTAAATTTTAGATTTAATGGCATGGAATTTGAATATATTAAAGAGATTGAAATTAAATAATATAGGGGGAAATATTCTATGGCAGATTATGTTAGGGAGCTAAGAAAATTAATAGGCTCACGACCAATTATTTTATGCGGAGCAGGTGTAATCGTAATAAATTCTAGGGGAGAAATATTATTGCAGCATAGAATAGATAATAGTTTATGGGGATTTCCAGGAGGTGCCGTGGAATTAGGAGAAACAGTAGAACAAACTGCTGCTAGGGAAGTTTTTGAAGAGACAGGAATAGAAGTCGAAAAGTTAAAACTATTAGGGGTATATTCTGGACAAGATACCTATTATAAATATCCGAATGGAGATAAAGTATATTGGATTACTGTAGCCTTTACTAGTAACGAATTCAACGGTGAAATAAGGCCTGATAATTATGAAAGCAAAGAATGCAAATTTTTTAGTATAGAAGAATTACCAGAAAACTTAAACCTTATAGATAAATTGGTTATAGATGATTATTTGAAAGTGCAGATGAGATTTCGATAGGGTTTCCTTCATGGGCTGGTTCTAATAGAAACATTAAATATCATTCAGTAGATGATGGATTGTTATGGTATTTTGGAAAAACAGGAGAAAGATTATTTAAAGAAGGACTAATAGAAGGAAATGTAGCCAAGGTAAGGAAAGTACCCAAGGAATATGCACATAACCATTGCCTATTATTACAATAATAAAAACTTTCAAAGGAGGACTATTTTATGGAGAAATATACTTTAGTGAAATTGACTGAGGGCTATGCCAAGGAAATTTGCGGTTGGAGATATGATGGGGATTATTCAGTTTATAATTTTTCAGATTGGGATGTTGTAGTTAGAAATGGCTGGGGTTTATCCATAAAGGATATAAGAGAAAAGGAATTTTTGGCAGTATTATTAAATGGAGAACTAATAGCCTATATAAGGATGACAAAAAGAGAAAACAAGGCATTTGTTGGAATCGGTCTAAAGCCTTCTTGGTGTGGGAAAGGTCATGGAAAAGAAGTAATGAATTTATTAATTGAAGAATGTAAAAAAAGATTTCCCAATATTCCAATAGCGTTAGAGGTTAGAAGCTTTAATAAAAGGGCTATTAATTGTTATAAGGCTGTTGGTTTTGAAATTCGAGATAAATATATGAAGAAAACTATGAACGGTGAAGATGAGTTTCAGTATATGGAATATGCTAATTTATCAATATAGAAACTTGAGGGTATAAAATATGGAGAGTATTTTAAATAAAGCTAAACAACTTAAGTATAATTCTTTGGAATATGTAGATGAGGAAGAAATTTATGATTCAAAAATTTGTATCCAAGAGGAAAATTGTATTATTTTCTTTAAAGAATTGGAAGATAAAATAAAGTTATTTTGGGCAGCAAATACGAAAGAAGATTTTTTTATAGGTTTAAAAGCAGTTGAAGATTTTATGATAAAAAACATGATGGACACAGAAAAGTTATATATAGAATTTGTTCCAGAAGATTTTCTTGAAGAAATGTATGGGGAAGGCTATAAAATTTATTCTGAATATGTTGACTTCTGGAGCTATGATATTGATAATTTGGAAATACGAGAAAAAGAAAATACATACATTAGAGTTTTAAAAAGCACTGAATATGAGAGTGCTTCTGATGTAACTAGGTCTTGTAGGGGAAATTCTAGGGGATTTGAGGGTGAAACAAACGAATGGATAAAAGAATGGCATGAGTCAGATGATTTACAGGTCTTTGCAGCTGAATTAGATGGAATAGTAGTTGGCATATGTTGTGTGGGGCTTTATGGTTTTGAAAGTGAAAATGGAATAGTATTATGGATTAGAGAAATAGCCGTTAGACCACAATATCAGGAACAAGGGATTGGCCGTCTGTTGTTAGAGAATGCAATATTATGGGGACAGCAAAATAATGCCAAAAGAAGCTTTTTAGCCTGTGATGTAGAAAATTATAATGCTATAAGATTATATGAAAGCTTTGGTTATAAAAGAAAAGATGGACGAGGACAGATTAATATGGAAAAGGTGATTAAGAAGATGCAAGGTATGGAGGATGCATTAGATATAACGATTATAGGGGGAATAATATATGCTAGGAATTGAAAAATATTATGAAGGATATGATGAAGATTCAAGATTAATAAAAGATAATTCTCACAGAGTGGAGTTTATTACAACAACTCATGTATTAGATGATAAGATAAAAGCAGGTTCTAAAATATTAGATGTTGGAGCAGGAACTGGTAGATATTCATCTTATTATTTTAGTAAAGGCAATAAAATAACTGCATTGGACATAGTACCAAAAAATGTTGAAATAATGAAGGAAAAGTTTAAAGCAGTAGATTCAGAAAGTTTAGAGATAAAGCTTGGCGATGCTAAAGATTTGTCGCTATTTGAATCAAATACTTTTGACGTGGTATTGTGTTTAGGACCTATTTATCATCTTTTAAAACAGGAAGATAGGATTAAATGTATCGATGAATGCCTAAGGGTATTAAAGCCAGAGCATTGTTTAAAAAATCATACACAATATATATGCTCAACATGTGGAAGATGTATATGCATTGAGAGCGATGGGAAAAGGGATGTTTATAGATGGAATTTTCCCTTTAAAACATTAGAAATTGCAAAGTTGTATTTAAAAACAGCAGAAGTAATTTGTAAAGATGTTTGTGGAATATATGAGATTATAGGAAAGAACAATAGAATCTCTTATAAGATATTTCATACTGAACAAGATTTGGAAAATTACTTATTAAAGAACAAAGACAAAAAATGTAAAGATAAAAAACCTGTCTATATATCGGAGCAATACATTGAAAGTCCTAATGCTCAAATTCGCAAATTAAGCGATGAGGAAATAAAAGATTATCTTAAAGAACAAAATCAACTTGCAAAATGATTTTATTAAAAAGGATGGAGATATAAATGATATTAAAATATCTAAGGCAACAAATGTTGCTTCCCCAAGAAGAATATATTATCAATAAACATGCAAATATTCGGGGGGTAGATGTATTATTGTTGAGTTTTACAATAGAAGAAGATAAAAATCGTTTGTGGTTAATGTATGAAAATTGGATCTATGTCAATATTTTGG
>DHBY01000021.1 GCA_002398845.1 Firmicutes bacterium UBA4916
GACTCTTGCCCAGCTTTCTGTTTTCCCAAACAATTCAGCTATCTTTGAAAATGATAAATTTCCGAAAAAACGCAGTGTAAATACTTCTTTATATGGTTCTTCTAAATTATGAATTAACTTATGAATTTCAAACGCATCTTCATCGTCAATTAACTTTTGTTCAAAATCAATATCAAAAACATCGGCTATATCGTCAACATCTTCCAAATTTTTTTGTTCTTTCTTTAGATATGAAAAATATGAGTTCTTAGCAATTTGACAGAGCCAAACACGCATCTTACAGTTTCCTTTGAACTTATCAATATTTTTTAACGCTTTAAAAAATGTTTCTTGTGTTATATCCTCTGCAATACTTTCGTTTTTAGAAAGACATAGCACGTATCTATATACATCCTTGAAATATTCGGAGTATATTTCTTCAAATTCCGTCACATTTTCACCGCCTTTCATATATAAGACTATCAAAATCGTATTTCGTTACAACATAATAATATATTAGCACTTTTTTTATATATTTTTACCGAATAATTTATATTATTGTTCGGAATTTAATTTTCCTTTTTAGTATAGCCTATCCAGTGAATAATTCAAGCCTAGCTCTTTGTTTGTCACATCTTTAATCCCATGCATATAATATAATAAAGTTCTTTTTCTGAAGGGGGAAGTTTTATGGATGGTAGAATATACCCTGTTATTGTAAATACTTTAAAGATGAAAAATACAAATTTGGATATAGACTATCCTCAAGTAACTTGTCTTATGAATCCAAATGCTCAAGAAATAATAAACAGAACAATAATTAGTACTGTACAAATGTTAATACAACAACAAGGTCCTTATGAAGAAATGGATGGCACCTACGAATTAAAAAATAATGACAAAGGTGTTCTTAGTATAGTTTTAATTAACTATTCCTTTGCAGGTGGTGCTCACGGAAATACCATTGTAAAAGCATTGAATTTTGATATTGAAACCGGTCATGTCTATACTTTGCCCGAATTATTTAAACCAAATAGCGATTATGTAAAAAGAATATCTGATATTATTAAAGTTCAAATAAAAGCTAGAAATTTACCTACGCTTGGAGATTTTACAGAAATCAATCCAAATCAAGATTTTTATATTGCTGATAGATCATTGGTTATATTTTTTCAGCTATATGAAATTACTCCATATTATGTAGGCATCCCATATTTCCCAATCTCCATATATGAATTAGAAGATATAATAAATGAAAATGGTCCACTTCAAAGAATGTTTTAGAAATATTAATAATATGCAAAAGAGCCAATCCTGAGGGACTGGTTCTCTCTTTTTCTATTATAAAATTTTTATACTTCCTAGTTTCATCTAATTCCCTCATATGTTCCATATTCTGATATCTTAATACTTCATATTTATGATAATACGACAAGCTTGTATATTAAAATCCTAAGTCTCTAACTGCCTCCATAACCTCAATCTAAATTAATCCAATATCTTTGTGTGATTCTATCCCCTTCTTGGATTTCATTTTCCATTACCCCGCCATTATTTATAATTGTCTTAGCTAATGCCATATTATCCTTGTCGCAGGTGATTAGCACTTTTTTAATACCTAATCTTGTACACTCTTTTAAAGCTAAGGCTAACATTTCAGTTGCATAACCTTTTTGTCTTTCTGACTTTCTCACACTATAGCCAATATGTCCGCCAAAATTAAATAAAAAATCATTTAATCTATGTCTAACATCAATCATACCAATTAAGCGACCATCATCAATTGAAATAGCAATATATGTAGTTGCTGGAACTAAACCTTTTCTTACCGTTTCTTCCTTCAAATTATCACAAATTGAACTGTACCATTCTTCAAATATATTAAAATTTCTTAGACCGCCTGTCCCATCCATGCTATCCCCATCTTCAATAAATTCCCTTTTATAATCCATGATTTCAGATTTATACTCTATCGTCGGCAAAACTAGTTTTAGTCTATTCATGTTGAATTCCTCCTTAATAAATACCTTTTATCTCTTTAAACTGGAAACTAACCATAATATATCAATAATAACAAATATGTAAATATTCCATTAAAGGTACTTTTTAAGCCAATCAGTTGATAATTTGACTACCATATCAAAATGATCTAGAAAACTATGGTTTGATTCATTAATAACCTCTATTCGTGAATCAGCTGAAAGCATATTAATTGCCACTTTTGATCTTTCATAAAGTAAACTCTCTTCCTCATCACCATCTCCATGAATTAGCAAAGTTGGGCATTTAATCCTTCCTAATAGCTCTTTTTGATTAATTAGCTCAAATCCTTCTATTATTTTTCTATCGATTATAATCTTCTCTCGTGTTCCCCCAGATATGTATTCTGTTATGAATCCATTTTCCTTTAATTCCTTCATTTGCTCCTGAGTAAAGAATTCATCCCAGTTGTATTCCATAGGACCAGTTAAAGCCCCTAATAAAACCATTGTTGTTATTTGAGGAATATAACTCTTCAAGCAAATTAAAGTCCCAAGACTATATCCATATAATGCAATTTTTTCATACCCCTTTGAAATCACATATGAAATTGCAGATTTTAAATCATCTACCTCTTTTTCAATGGTTAAACTATCATTATCACTTTCTCCACAACCACTAAAATCAAAGGCCAAGGCATCAAAACCACATTTATTAAAAGCTATAGCAAGTTTTTCGAAACGACCTTTTGAATATTTGTTAGACATAAAACCATGGCACATTATGATTATGGATTTTGAATTAGATGAATATAGGTTTCCTACTAATCTTAAGTCTCTTGAATTTCTAAATGTTATTTGCTCCATTCCTATTCCTCCTAGAAATTTAGCTGTCATGCTATCACCTTAAATTTCAAACCAAAGCACCGTGCCTTTTTTGAAAAATTTAAAGCCAGCTTTTTCTGCCATTCTATTTGAAACTATATTAGAATCCATTCAATCCCATTGGGCTACATATCCATTGTCTATACATTCATTTACAAAGTATTGGATTAGGGTAAATGCAACACCTTTTTTTCTATCAATATAATACTCATGTTTCAAAAGTTTCATATCACTATAATCATAGTAGGATTCCGCTTGTTCTATAGATTTAAAATATTGATTTATATTCTATAATTTCACAACATATTGGCAGGTTCTTTTTCTCCCTGTTTTGTACATCCCATGCCATGATGGAACATCTACAATGTCTATTAGTTCTGCACCACTATATTCACATGTCTTTCTAGAGGCAGTATTTTCAGGATCGCAAGTTATAATTACCTTATCCATCTCATGCCTTTTAGCTAATAGAAATAGTAATTTACAAGCTTTTGATGCATAATGATTTCCCCTGAATTCTTCATAAACTTCATACCCTATATTTCCACCATATTTTGTATTCTCATTATGTCCTATACGCAAATCACACTCCCCAACCTCTACACCATCTATATTTCTAATAATGGTAAAATAGTATGCAGGTACATATCCCTTCTTTTTATTTTCATCAGCAGTTTTATTTAGATATAAATAAACCTCTTGATCATTTAAGTCAGCAGTATCATAAAATAACATAGTTATCCCCCCTAAAATAAATAATTGAATAAAATATAAGTAATGATTTATCTTTTATTTTTTCAGAAAATCCCCATACTTCTTCAATGGGATAATATAGTACCTTATTCTCTAACTTAAGTAAAATAATTAACTAATAAATACAAATTGGTAATTTAATCATAACTGCCCCACCACCACTTTTATTATTAGATAATATAAGTTCCCCATTATGCTTTGTTATAATGGAATTTGCTATATATAGACCTAATCCATGATGTCCAGTTTTTGTTCTACTTTCATTTTCCATAAAAAATTGTTCCTTCCCATACTTTAACATCTTTTTAGAAAAACCTTTCCCCTGATCTATTACCTGAATAATTAGTTTAAAATTATCTATTGTACCATTAATAGTAATAGTTGAGTTGCTTGGAGAAAAATCTACTGCATTTGTAATAATATTCATAAATGCTCGTTCCAATTCACATACATGTCCTTTTATATATAAATCTTCTTCAATGTCTATATTCCAATTAATATTAATATCTTTTATTTTTCCCAGTGCTTCCCCTTGCTTTCTTAAAGAGTTTACCAATTTCCCAATATAGATAATTTCATTTGGCCCATTATTTTCTATTTCCTTTTTTGTAATAGCTAACAAGTTTTGTAAATATTTTTCCATCTGTATACTGCTTTCCTCTATATAATTACAGTAACTTTTCTGTTCTTCCGTCATATCTGTCTCATTAAGCAATCCTGCATTACCCTTAACTATTGTTAAAGGAGTTTTTATATCATGTGCTAAAGCGGAGATTTGTTCTTTTCTTTGCTGTTCTACTAACCATTGTTTTTCAAGAGCTATTTTTAAAGAATCTTTCATATTATCAATTCCTTGAAGAACGGCATCTATCTCATTGATATTACTCCTATCAACATTAAAATCTAAATCCTGTTCTTTTATTTTTTCAGTAGCTAATAGAAGAGTTTTTAATTCCCTGTTTATCTTTTTAGAAAACCTATTAGACCACAAAATGATAATGGCAATAAGTTCAATGAAGAATATAACTACTATTGTAAGTTCTGCATTAGGTAAAACTCTCCTTAAAGTTTCACTTTTATATTCCATCTTTAAAGGATAGTTAATAATCAGTATCCCTTCCGTGCGATGAATGATAGTAATATAATTTGATAAACCTCTAGTTCCTTTACCCCCAATGTAATTGTCCCAATTTATCTTTTTATCTCTAGAAGAAAAATTCCCATATAAGAATTGTCCATCTTCTGAATAAACTCCAAAACTACACATTGGAGTTAACAAATCCATAGTCACCTTAGGGGAGTTCTTTAAATCCTCAAAATTCTTCTGAATCATTTTTTCAGAGTAATTTGCTGGATAAACTCCAATTGATACTACAATGAAAATAAGATAATTGACTAACATTAAAGCTATAATTAGTATACCGAGAGATATAACATATTCAATAAAGGTGGTTCTAAGTTTTTTACTTTTTCTTATTCCCATTTATATCCTACTCCCCAAATTGTTTTAATTGGTTTTTCACCAAATTGGATAAATTTAGCCCGTATATTTTTTATATGCTCTACTATTGCACTTAGGTTACTGTCCCTTTCAAAACCAAAAATTGATTCAAATATTTGTTCCTTTGAAAAGGTTTGACCATGATGAAGAGCTAAATACTCACTTATTTCATATTCACTTTTAGTTAGAGGAATCTTTCTATCAAGTACAAAACATTCTTTACTAGATATTGAAAATCTAACATTACCAATATTTATAGAATTTATCTTTTTCCTTTGTTCTCTTCTAATATGAGCGTCTACCCTTGCACGAAGTTCTTGAACTCCAAAAGGTTTTGTTAAATAGTCATCTGCTCCTAATCCTAGTCCTTTAATTATATCTGTTTCATCTGATTTTGCTGAAAGAAATAAGATTGGTGAATCTACAAGTCCTCTTATTCTAGAACATAGTTGAAATCCATCAATATCAGGCATCATAATATCTAATATAATTAGATGATAATAGCTTAAATCTTCATGAAAAATCTTTTCTGCCTTATCTATCTTTTTTACAAAATGGCCACTTTTACTTAGTATATTCTCAATCAAGTCTAGAATAGCCTTATCATCATCTACAACTAAAATATTCGCCATAAAAATCCCCCTATTCCTCTGCCTTTTTCCCTTCCCAATTTGTAAACCACAATAACATTATTATCAAGGATAGAATCGTACCAACAATAGATATAATGATTCCTAAATATAAATCTGACTCTGTAAAAGCACCACTAATATTTTGATATTTCATAACTAAATATCCAATAAACCTTATGCTCCAGGAACTTGGAAAAAATGGCCACCTGCCATCCCCCATACCTGTTAAAAACAAAGCTGATATTAGTGACTCTACAATTCCCACTCCAATGGAAACTCCCTTTGAAAATCTAAGACTCAAAAAGAAATGTAAAACATAAAGAAAAATATTACTACCTATTAATAGCCCAACAACAGCTAAGTACATACTAAATGGTAATGTATCATTTTCTATAAATGAAAATCCTACATAAAAACCAATAACAGCTAATATGGTACTAAAGCCACCTAATAATAAAAATATAATCAGCTTACTAATAAACGATAAATATTTTATTTCTGAACTAGCTAAAAGATTTTTATAGTTTCCTGCCATATACTCTTGATTAGCTACCATTGAAGTAATTATACCAATTAATATGGGAAAAGCCATACATAATACTTGTAAATATGCTGAAACCTTACTATAAGCACTCCAAGGCGCATAAGAATAATAACTTAAAAATATAAAAAGTCCTAATATTGGAATATATATATGAATCCAAATCATTTGGGTAGATTTTAGTTTGATTATATCAGCTTTTAGTAATTTTTTTAACTGCAACATTTAATCTACCTCCTTCTTTCTGAACCAAATTGTAGTTAAAAGGGTTAATATGATGAAGTAAATAATGGCAGTTATAGTATCTTTTATAATCATATCACCATTTAAAAAGGGGCTGTTCTCTGGAACTGGGAGCCCATTTGGTAAAATATGAAGAACTGGTGCCATTAATGCAGATGATATTCTGTATGGTGAAAATTTTAAAATTGAATTCGTATCAAAGGATACTACCCCAATAATTGTCATAGCTATATTAAAAAGCACACTAACAAACATATTAAATTGTACAGTTAAAAACATGCTAATAGGAATATTAAATAAAAATGTAAGCACTAATATAATAGATGCAAGTATATTAGCTTTTAATGATATAGTGGATTCAGATACTAAGCCAACTCCATATATCCCTGCCATAAAAATCAAACTAGTTAATAGGAGTAGAATACTCACATAAAGTATCTTTCCTAGCCATATAATACCTTTATCTTGAGGATATAATAATACTCCTTTGTAAGAAAGGTCTCTCTCCCTTGTAATTACCTGTGCAGATATAATAGCTAACATCCCTGGAAGGAACATAGCATACCACCAATTATATGCTCCATTTTGACCTCCACCCCATGAAAAACTTAATAAAATCGCAATTACTGGTGTTATAACTATAAATTTGTTTGTAGATGTTCTTTTGCTTTTTTGAAATTCTGCCTTAATTATATCTATCATTGATTTTCACCCCTATTTCTTTCTACAACATCCATAAATAACTTTTCTAGATTATCCTTCTTATCTATTTTTCCACTATATCCAATGATACCGTTAGATATAATACCTATTTCATCAGCCACTTGTGCAACTTCTGATAGGATATGACTAGATAAAATAACCGTCATACCTTGGGAAGGAAATGAACGAATTAGCTCTCTTAACTCCTCAATACCTATGGGGTCTAAACCATTTGTAGGCTCATCAAGGATAAGTAGCTTTGGTTTATTAATAATAGCAATACCAAGTCCTAATCTTTGTTTCATTCCCATGGAAAAATTTTTGATTTTCTTCTTATCTGCTTTTTTTAAATCTACAATATTTAGGACTTCTTTTGCTCTCGCATCGGAGAGTCCATAAAGGGTACAGGCAAGTTTTAAATTTTCAATTGCAGTTAAATTTGGATATATGGCTGGGTTTTCAATTAATGCTCCAATATCCTTTAAGTCCTTCCTTGACCATGGATGATTTTCAAATAATATCTCTCCAGAGGAAGGTTTCATAATTCCTGTTACCATTTTTAATATAGTAGATTTTCCTGCACCATTTGGTCCAAGTAGCCCGAATACGGAATTCTCTCTAATAGATAATGAAACATTATTTACTGCTATTTGATCCTTAAATTTCTTGGTTAAACCCTTTGTTTCTAAAATATAACCCGACATATAATTACCTCCTATATCTCCTTGTATTTATTCTATAATTTAAGTATAAGAGGTAATTATAAGGAATTTATAAGAATTTATGAATAAAAAGCAACTGTTGCAAATCTTAGTTGCTTAAAATATTAACTATTTTGTTTTTAATATACCTCATTATCAAGGATATATAGGAAGCTAAATATATTAAATTTTGTGCTAAATTATGATAAAATAGGTGTAACATCAAAACTAGCATATGGGGGATAAGGCATGAATATAAAATTGTTAGAAACTTTTTTAGCTGTTATAGATCATAAAACAATGTCTGCTGCAGCTGATAAACTTTTCACTACACAACCAAATATTTCGTTAATGATTAAAGATTTAGAGAATTATTATTCAACAAAATTATTTAATCGTGTCTCTAAAAAACTTTATTTAACCCCTGAAGGGATAAAATTAGAAAAATATGCACGAAAAGTAATCGCTGATTTTGAAGAAATGAATAGGGCAATGTTTAACCAAAAAATGATAATTTGTATTGGTAGCAGTGTTACAGTTGGACAATATTTACTAAACGATTATCTTAAAAAATTGAAATCCTCGATACAGAATGTAAAGTTTGAAGTCGTGATTAACAATACTGCAGAAATCGAAAGGCTAATATTGAATAATAGAATTGATATTGCTATTGTTGAAGGTAAAATTAATTCAGAAAATATAATTCAAGTTGAGATTTTAAAGGATGAGTTAATAGCTGTAATTGGTTATAATCATCCTCTTAGTAATAATATAAAAAAATTATCAGATTTGGAACTATTACCTTGGATTTCTCGCGAAGAGGGAAGTCATAATAGAAATCAATTTGAAATTGACATGAATGAAAGAAATATTCATCCACAAGTTGTATTTAAAGCAACAAATTTAGAAACGATTATACAAGCTGTTGAAAATAACTATGGTTTTGCTATTATTTCTAAAATAGCTGCTGAAGAAGCAATAGAAAAGCAAAGTTTAAAACAATTAAACTTTGCTGATTATAGCTGTCCACGTTCAATAAGATGTATTTATAATAAAAATTATGATGGAGATCCAGTTATGTATCAGGTCTTAGATTGCATTAATAATAAGTTGTAAAACAGTACCTACTACACCTGTACCTAAAATAATCTTAACTGCACTTATTTTGTATTTTCTAAGAATAATAAATCCACATATAAATAGTCCAAATTCTAGCCATCTAAAATCCTTAAGGACTATATTGTTAAAATCAGTATTAAATAATGCAAGAACCAAAATCGAAACCCCTGCACTAGCAATTAAGGCTACAACAGCAGGTCTAAGAGCTCCTAGTACGGTTTGAACTCCTGCAAAATTCTTGTATTTGTAATAAAAATAAGCAAGTGTTAAACAAATTATAAATGAAGGAAGAATACACCCAATGGTACATACTACTGCCCCTAATGTACCATATACCCTTTGTCCAACGAAGGTCGCTGAATTGATTGAAATTGGTCCTGGAGTCATCTCAGCAATTGTAATTAAATCTGTAAATTCTGACATGGTTAATAATTTATAATTGTTAACTACCTGTTCTTGAATAAGTGGAATTGCTGCATAACCGCCACCAACACTGAATAAACCTACGTTTATAAAACTAATGAATAGAGTCCATAGAAGTTCCATTAATTTTCTCCTTTCTAGAATCTAAAAATACTTTAAATAGTCCAATTCCTAGGCAAGAAAATATAATATACATAGCTCCTATACCAAAGAAATAAGTGGCTATAAAGGCAACTACCATAACAATCATATAAAGAACATTCTTTGTCTTAATTATGTTCTTTCCTAAATTAACAACCACATCTAAAATTACTGCAGCTACTCCAGCTCTCATTACCTGTAATGCAATTGCAACTATCTGATTACTTTTAAATTCATTATAAAAAATTGAAATAAGTGAAATAATAATAAAAGGTGGAATAATTGTACCTAATATGGCAACTATACTTCCTAAAATCCCATGGATTCGATATCCTAAAATAACACTTGCATTGACAGGAATGGGACCTGGACTTGATTGTGCAATAGCAGTAATATCCAACATTTCATCTTCTTCTAGCCAATTTAATTCTTCAACAAATTTTTTCTTGTATAAGGAAACAATAACAAAACCGCCACCAAAGGTGCATGCGCTTAAAATGAAGGTTGAAGTAAAAAGTTTCCACAATTTGTTTTCTTTCATATGCATCTCTCCTTTATATGAATAAGTTTAGCAACTTATCATTAATATGTAAAATATACATTTGTTATAATATCTATAAAAAAGTCTTATAGATAATTTGAAAACAAAGGATTACATCGCCTTTGGCGTATTGAATAGCCCCCTTAACAAAAATATCCCCCAAACTATCAGCCTGAGGGAACAAAAACACACTTAAATATTCACTTATATTACTTTAAATCCTTTGATATCAGCCTATTTTCTCTATATTACTCATAGTAAAATTATGATTACATTTTTTGTAAAAGTTTTGTTTATAATCTGGATAATTTTCAATTAAATCTCCTCTTATATAGGTAAGGTTATTATCTTCCGTTGCTTTTGCATTAGAATCTGAGTACTGATTCATAACATAAGCTTCCATTTCATATAATTAGACGAACTTTTGACTATCTTAGTTCCATTAATTCACTGTTTAGATCCTGCGCCGCCGCTTTTATATCTGGCTGTGAGATAATAGCTGATGCCATTGCAAATCCATTGATATCTATACCTTTAAAATTTGGTATTGTAGTCTTATTGATTCCTCCAATTACCACAATAGGCAGTGGGATATATTTTCTTATCTGAATAAGTTCATCCATAGATGTAAATCTTGCATCTGGTTTCGTATCTGTGGTAAACATTGCTCCAACCCCAAGATAATCTGCATCGTCTTTGTACGCCCTCACGGCTTCTTCAAAGTTAGATGCAGACACACCAAGAATTTTATTATCTCCTATTAACTTTCTCGCAATTCTTGCTGGCATATCACTTTGTCCAATGTGTACACCTGCAGCATCAACTGCCAATGCTATGTCTATTCTGTCATTAATGATTAAGGGAATCTGATATTTATCTGTAACCTCCTTTATCTTTGTAGCTATTTCAAAGAATTCTAGAGATGTACAATTCTTTTCTCTAAGCTGTACCACTGTACAACCACCTAAAATAGCCTGTTCTACGGCAATCTCCAATTTTTCCGTACTCATAATTTCTCTATCTGTTATAAGATAAAGTGTATAATCAATATTTGGTTTCATCTATTTTCCCCCTTTCTAAAAAAAATGCGCTGTTCATATTTGATAAAGCATCAATAATATTAATGTGAAAGCTACCTGTTCCCATTTCTCCTGCTTTTTCAAATGCAATCTCTCCGGAAATTCCCATTGTAGCAATTCCAGCAACCGTAGCTGTATAATAATCCTTTGTTACACCACAGAAACTACCCACAAGAGCAGAAGTCATACAACCTGTGCCAGTTACTTTAGAAAGAAACTTATCACCATTAGCTATTTTAGCAACTCTAATCCCATCTGAAATGATATCCACCTTTCCTGTAATTCCTACAACACAAGAGTATCTATTGGACACTATTTTTGCAATATCCACTGTATTATTTTTTTCATCTACTTTTGCAGTATCAGCTCCCTTTGTAGAAGCCTTAAACCCTGCTAGAAAGGAAATTTCTGATAAATTCCCACGAATTACATCTATTTTTACTTGTGAGAGAATTTCCTGTACTGTTTTATTTCGTAGTGTGGAAGCACCTGCACCAACAGGATCTAGAACCACAGGAATATTAAACTCATTAGCTTTTTTACCTGCCATAATCATAGAAGCAATAGTACGTTGGTTTAAGGTTCCTATGTTAATTACAAGAGCAGAGGATATTGAAACAATTTCCTCTACTTCTGCAGCATCGTCTGCCATAATAGGAGATGCCCCTATTGCCAAAACTGCATTTGCACAATCATTTACTGTCACATAATTGGTAATGTTGTGAATCAACGGGTTTTTCTTCCTAACTTCACAAAGCAAATCTGTACAAGCATTAATTAAGTGATTCATTACTCTTTCCAACCTTTCTTTTATTTATAATGAAACATATAGCACCAATTATCATCATTACAGGAAATGTAATTCCAGTTATGGAATTGTAATGCATAAGTAAACGATAAGCCATAAATCCAATAAACCATAAAATCATATTTCCCAAAAGAAATACGAATAGATTCAGCAGAAGAAAGACCACTTTTTGCCCCAATCAGCCCTGCAGGGAAAAGAATAACTCCTCCGATTATATGCCCTAGAATAATTGCCCAAATACCCTAAATTAATCCCAAAGGGGCAAGTAGGGCCCCTGTTATAATTTCAGCAATTGATATTGCAGCGCCAAACCATAATAATATTTGACTAAAGGTGGATACCTTTTGATTTTCCTCTTTCATCATAAATCCCCTTCACTTTTCTTAATATTTAAACCATTTTTATATAAATTATAGAAATGATGTGTTGGCCCATTACCTTTACCTATATTTAATGAATGCTCTATTGCTGTTGTAATATATTTCTTAGCCCGATCTACTGCAGCAGGCATAGTCATACCAAGGGCAAGATTGGAAGCAATAGCTGAAGAGAAAGTACAGCCTGTTCCATGGGTGTTTTTAGTATTAATTCGTTTGTTTTCAAAATAATAGAACTCTTTACCATCATATAGAATATCCAGTGCATCCCCAATAGCATGACCGCCTTTGACAAGAACGTTTTTGCACCCCATATCATAAATAAGCTTTGCCGCCGTTTTCATATCTTCTGCATTGTTT
>DHBY01000079.1 GCA_002398845.1 Firmicutes bacterium UBA4916
TTAAATATTTGAGGGTTCCTTGATACAATAATTTGGTTAAATAAAAACTACCTATTAATAGCAATAGCCCTAATGCGACTAAACCTGTTCCGATAGAAATGGAGGTTATGGGATGAACCCCCATATTTATTGTATATGGGAAGAATGGTGCTACAATTGTACCAAAGAAAGAACCCACACCGCCAATAATAAAACTTATAGAAATTGCATATAGACCGATTAATAAACCAACTATTAAAATAAATGGTCCAAGGACAATTACTAGATTAAAAAATCCTAAAGCCATAGCTGCCAAGATAGCCTTAAATAGATTTTTGGGAGATGGATTATTTTCCGCTTCGGATATTTTAGAGGAAACTTTGTAGGATTTAGCAATACTTTTAGGATCTCCTAATTCCCTTGCTATTTCCTCTTCTGTTTTGCCTTTAGACAATCCTACTTCGAAATGTTCCTCATAATCATATAGGATATCATTTATTTCATCTTCTGGAATACCCTGCAGCCCCTGGGTTAAAGTTTGCATAAATTCATCTCTATTCATTAAAATCACCTCTTATAATTTTATTAACCCCAACGATAAAATCTTCCCATTCCTCCATTAATTCTTTATAAGTTTTTTGACCTTCTTCTGTGATTTTATAATATTTTCTAGGAGGACCTTCTTGTGATTCTTGTAAATAGGTAGTCACATACCCTTCGTTTCTAAATCTTCTTAGGAGGGGATAGATAGTTCCTTCGGATATATTAATGTATTTTGAAATATATTCTACCAGCTCATATCCATAAAAATCTTGCCTCATAAGTAGTGATAAAACACATAGTTCTAATACTCCTTTTTTAAATTGTATATTCATAAGCATATTCCCTTCCAATTATGTTTGACTATATTATATACTATGCTACCTTACAATACAAGGTACTACTTTAAAAAAATAGCTGTAATTTCTTACAGCTAAAAATTAAGTCCTTCTTTATGAATCCCTACACTTAATGAAATGCCTATGCATATTAAATTGACAAGTTGGAAAGTACCTCCATAGCTCATAAAGGGAAGTGGTATACCTGTTATAGGCATAAGGCCTATAGTCATACCTATGTTTTCCCATATATGAATCAAGAACATAGCTGCAAAGCCAACGACCATCAGAGAACCAAAGGTATCTTTACTATCTTTTGCGATTTTTATAAGTCTAGCAAGCATTATAAAATATAGTAAAATAAGTGCCAGTCCACCTATTAGACCTAATTCTTCACCAACGACTGCAAATATGAAGTCTGTTTGTTTTTCTGGTATATAGTTAAATTGGGTTTGCACCCCATGAAATAATCCTCTACCAAATATTTTTCCCGAGCCGATGGCAATCTTTGATTGCATAGCCTGATAACCTGTACCAGCGATATCTGCTTCTGGGTCTAAAAAGCTAAAAATTCTATCCCTTTGATAAGGTTCTAGGGAAAACCACAATATAGGCAAACTAATAATACCTATTAGAAAAGCATAGCCTATATATCTCCAATCTAAACCAGCTGCAAATAACATAACTACAACAAAAAATACGAATACGACTGCTGTACCGAAGTCAGGTTGTTTAGCTATTAGTAAAATTGGTATTCCTGCAAGGGCTAGGGTTTTTAATAGCACTATAGGTTGATTGATTTCATTTTTATTTTTATCAATATATTTGGCTAAAAATATGATTATCCCTACTTTTGCAATTTCTGCCGGCTGAAAGGTAAAACCACCAATGCTTAACCAGCTATCAGAACCCCATTTGTCAGCTCCAGTTCCAAAAAATATAACTGCAAGCAATAATAAAACAGAAATTATATAAATAGGTATATAAAAATTACCTATAAATTGATAATCCAATAGAACTAAAAATATTACAGCAGCAAAACCTAGAATAGTAGAAATAGCTTGTACCTTTACATGACGATTAGTGTCAAGGCTTAGGGTGGCAGATCTAATCATGACTATTCCATAGATACACAGTAATAAAACGGTGATAAATAATGTAAAGTCGAATCTTTTAAAGGATTTTCTTTTTAAATTAAACATATTTTATACTCCTTAATTTATTGTTAAAATTAATTATATCACATTTTAAGAGATTGAAAATAATTAAATTAAAGTTAAGATGTGGTATTATATCTTTTGCTTTTCTAATCCCATAAATCCTTACAATTAGAACTTTCAATAGCTTTTATAGCTTTTTCTTCAAAATCAGGATATCTTTCTTTAATTTCATTTATTAAAACACCTATTTCTTTTCTTTTGTTTATCTTATCCTGTGGACAAAGTTTGCCAAGGCCCAAAGGGAGATTTTCATCTTTTACTATTTTTTCTATTACTTCTTCTTTAACATATACTAAAGGTCGGATTAGATATAGATTATGTTCTTCATTATAGGAATTAGGTTTAAAAGTATGGAATTGTCCCGTATATATAATGTTTAATAAAAATGTATTGATTACATCTGTCATATGATGGGCATAGGCTATTTTATTAAATCCTCTCTCTTTAGAAACTCTTGCAATAGCACCTCTTTTCATTTTAGCACAAA